>JAQZAY010000086.1 GCA_029239415.1 Pseudomonas sp.
CAGCTACCGTCTGGCCGTCACCTCGCGCAGCCTGGCGGCGCTGCTGGGCGGTTACCTGCTGGCCTCGATGGCCAGCGTCTGCATCGCGCTGCTGGCGCCGCTGCCCAGGGTCGATGCCGTGCTCACCGGCATGATGCTTTCATTCGTGTTCTACCTGCTGGCCTTCATCTGGTGCTTTGCCTGCCGCAGCGCCTGGCGCGCATGGCTGGGCGTGCTACTGCCGAGCCTGGTGCTGGCACTGATCAACGGCCTGGCCTACTGGGTGAAGAACGCATGAAAGAAGGCTTCCGCCAGGCGATGGCCTGGCTGCACACCTGGACCGGCCTGATCTTCGGCTGGCTGCTGTTCGCCATCTTCCTGACCGGGACCATGTCCTATTTCAAGGATGAGATCAGCCACTGGAGCCAGCCAGAGGTGCGCAGCTACCCGCTCGATGCGGCGACGAGCCTGGCGCATGCCCAGCACTACCTCGAGGCCAATGCGAGCAAGGCCAGCGGCTGGATCATCCGCCTGCCCAGCGAGCGCGAGCCGGCGCTGAGCGTGGGCTGGCGCGAGGAGGGCGGCAGTGGCCGGCGCGGCTTCACCAGCAAGCAGCTGGATGCCCAGAGCGGCGAGGTGGTCCAGGCCCGCGACAGCCGAGGGGGCGAGTTCTTCTACCGTTTCCATTTCCAGCTGGAGATGCCGCACCCCTGGGGGCGCTGGCTGTCGACCTTCTGCGCGTTCATCATGCTGTTGGGCCTGCTGACCGGCATCATCACCCACAAGAAGATCTTCAAGGAATTCTTCACCTTCCGGCCTGGAAAGGGCCAGCGCTCATGGCTCGATGGCCACAACGCAATCGGGGTGCTGGTGCTGCCGTTCCACCTGATGATCAGCTACAGCAGCCTGGTGATCTTCATGTACATGGTGATGCCGGCAGGCATCATGGCCAGCTACGACAACCCGCGCGGGTACTTCAGCGAGCTGTTCGGCCAACCCGAGGCGCCCAGGTCCGCTGGCCTCGTCGCCCCGCTGGCCTCGTTGCCAGCACTCTACGCCAAGGTCCAGGAACAGGCCCCGGGCGCGCGCCTGGGCTGGATCGAGGTGCACAACCCGGGCGACCAGAACGCGCGCGTCAACTTCACCCGCTCTGCCGCCGACAGCGTGGCTTCCCGGCGCAGTGGCAGCTGGAGCTTCGACGGGGTCACCGGGGAGCCGCTCAAGCGTGGCGCGCCTGAAAGCGCGGCGATGCTGGCTTCCTTCACCTTTGCCGGCTTGCACATGGGCCACTACGCCGGGCCCTGGCTGCGCTGGCTGTACTTTGTCTTCGGCGTGGCGGGCACTGCGGTGATCGGCACAGGCCTGGTGATGTGGCTGGGCAAGCGCCAGCTCAAGCACGCCAAGAGCGACACCCTGCCCACCGAGCTGCGCCTGGTCGAGGTGCTCAACATCGCCAGCATGAGCGGCCTGCTGCTGGGCGTGGCGGCGTTCTTCTGGGCCAATCGCCTGTTGCCCGTGGGCATGGAAGGGCGCGGCGACTGGGAGGCCGACAGCTTCCTGCTGGCCTGGGCGCTGTCGTTGCCCCATGCCATGCTGCGTCCCGGCCGCCGCGCCTGGGCCGAACAACTGGGCCTGGGCGCGCTGGCCTTTGCCCTGTTGCCCCTGCTCAACGCGCTGACCACGGGCCAGGGCCTTGATCATTCGTTAGCCGTGGGCGACTGGGCCATGGCCGGGTTCGACCTGACGGCGCTGGCAGTCGGCGTATTCCTTGCCTGGGCCGCCCGCCAGATGGCGCGCGCCCCGAAGCTGGCCGCCAGGCGCACCCCGCGCGCGGCCAAGCCCTCATCTGCAACCCTGGTCGAGCCGAAGGTAACGTGATGTTCAGTTTTGCCCTGATCGGCTTCGCCGGCTTTGCCGCCCTGTGCCTGGCCATGGAAAAGCACTTCAACGAACTGCTCGGGCGCAAGTCCACGCTGCGCCAGCGGCGCGGCCTGCGAGTGGTGGGCTGGGGATTGCTGCTGGTCGCGCTGGTGCTGGCCGTGCAGACGCGCGGCTGGGCCCTGGGCCTGGTGGAATGGACCGCGGTGTTGATGGCCGGGGTTACCGTGTGGGTGTTCCTGCTGCCGTACCAGCCGCGCCTGTTGCTCGGCCTGGCCGCGGCGAGCCTGTTGCTGGGGCCAGTGCTGGCGGCGCTGCCTATGTGAGCTTTCGCAGCACACTCGAGTGCTAGCCGGCGAAGGCAGCGCGGTACTCGCCCGGGGTCGCGCCCAGCGCTTGGCGAAAGCGGTTGCTGAAATGGCTGGCGCTGGCGAAGCCGCAGGCCAGCGCCACCTCGCCCAGCGGCAACCCGCCCAGGCGCAGCAGCTGGCAGGCTCGATGCAGGCGGCGGGCGAGCAGGTATTGATGCGGGGGCTGGCCGAAGCTTGTGCGGAACATGCGGGCGAAGTGGTATTCGGACAGGTTGCAGCGCTCGGCCAGTTCGCCAAGGGTGATGGGCTGCTCGAGGTGCGCCTCGATGTATTCGGCAAGCTGGCGCCGCGCATGCGGGGCCAGGCCGCCTTTGAGACGCAGGCCCTGGCGCAGTCCTGCCTGGCCAAGCACCGCATGGTCGATGATCTCGTGGGCCAGGCTGGTGGCCAGCAGGCGCTCGCCGGGCTCGTCCCAGTCCAGGGCGATCAGTTGGCGAAAGCGCCGCGCCTGCTGCGGGTCGTCGAGGAAGGTCGCTTCGGTCAGTTGCATCTCGCGTGGCTCGCGGTCGAGCAGGCGCACGCAGCCCAGGGCGAATTGCTCTTCGCTGATGTACAGGTGTGCCAGGCGGATCGCCCCATTGACCACCCAGTTGGACTCATGGCCCGCCGGCATGATGCACAGTTTGTCGGGCCCGCCCTTGTCCGCCGGGCGCTGGCGGCGGAAGGTGCCGGTGCCATCGGCGATGTAGCACGACAGGGTGTGGTGGCTCGGCGCCTGGTAGTCGCGGGCGTCATCGCGGTTGCGCCACAACGCCGCGGCCAGGCCATCGCCCAGTAATGCGCTGTGCTCCAGGCGGGCGTTGGGCGATGCGCGCATGCAATTGAAGACTTGCAGCTGGTCAAGTGGATTCATGATGGTTCCTCTGGCACCTATCCTACTGTCGGCTACGGATGGTGGGGAGAGCAGGGGCAGTAAAAGCGCAAGTTTGTGCAAGCAGACCGAAGGGGCATGGCCGAAGGTAGGGCGGTCTCAAACCCGAATCGCCGAGCGAGCCTGACCATGAACCTGTCCCTTTACCTGCTCACCGTCCTGATCTGGGGCACCACCTGGATCGCGCTCAAGCTGCAACTGGGCGTGGTCGAGATCGCGGTGTCGATTGTCTACCGCTTCGCCCTGGCCGGCGCGATCCTGTTCGCCATCCTCTTGCTCACCCGGCGCCTGCAACCCATGGACCGTCGTGGCCACCTGATCTGCGTCGCCCAGGGCCTGTGCCTGTTCTGCGTGAACTTCATGTGCTTCCTGAGCGCCAGCCAGTGGATTGCCAGCGGCCTGATCGCCGTGGTGTTCTCTACCGCCACTCTGTGGAACGCGCTCAATGCGCGGGTCTTCTTCGGCCAGCGCATCGCCGCCAACGTGCTGGGCGGCGGGGCGCTCGGGCTGGCCGGGTTGGCCTTGCTGTTCTGGCCAGAGCTGTCAGACCACGGTGCCAGCCGCGAGACCCTGGTCGGCCTGGGCCTGGCGCTACTCGGTACCCTGTGCTTCTCCGCGGGCAACATGCTGTCGAGCATGCAGCAGAAAGCCGGCCTCAAGCCGATGACCACCAATGCCTGGGGCATGCTCTATGGCGCCGGCATGCTGGCCGTGTACTGCCTGGCATCGGGCATTCCCTTTGCCATGGAGTGGAACCTTCGCTATGTCGGCTCGTTGATGTACCTGGTGATCCCGGGATCGGTGATCGGCTTCACCGCCTACCTGACCCTGGTCGGGCGCATGGGGCCGGAGCGGGCGGCCTATTGCACGGTACTGTTCCCGCTGGTGGCGCTGAACGTCTCGGCCTTTGCCGAAGGCTACCAGTGGACCACGCCCGCCTTGGCGGGACTGGTGCTGGTGATGCTCGGCAACGTGCTGGTGTTTCGCAAGCCAGCCCGCCAGCCCTGCGCGCAACCGGTCGCCGCTCCCGCCTCGCTGTCTACACTTGCCGGGCACATCCAGCGAAGGTAGGGAACATGTCGACACCGGCACTCTGGGACAGGCAGTTGTCGCAACGGGAAGTCCAGGTGCTGTGCCTGTTGGCGGTGGGGTTGCACCTGATACCCCTGTTGCTCGCCGATCACTTCTATATCGATGACAGCTGGCGCTCGCAGATGGCCGGTAACGCCTGGACCCAGGAAGGACGGGTGCTGACCGACTGGCTGTACGCCGGCCTGAGCTTCAGCGCCCGCGCGCCCAACCTGTTCCCGTTGCCGCTGCTGCTGGCGGCCACCGCCGCGGCCCTGGCCCTGGCTCGACTGGCCCGGCACTACGTGGCCGCGCCTACGGCCAGTGCGGTGCTGGTGGTACTGCCGCTGTGGTACAACCCGTTTTTCCTGCAGAACCTGTCGTACCAGTACGACGGGCCGGCCATGGTCCTGGCCCTGGCGGCCGGCGTGTTGGCGATCACCCTGGAGCCCTCGCGGGGGCGCAACCTGTTCTTCGGTGCGGTGCTGGTGGCGGCCTCGGCGAGCTTCTACCAGGTCGGCCTCAACCTGGTCGCTGGTCTGTGTTGCATCGAGGTCATGCGGCAGGTGGCGCTAGGGGCGGATCTTCGGCGAACCGTTGTGCATGCGCTGGGGCGCCTGGCGCAGCTGCTCGGCGGTTGCCTGCTGTACTTTCTCACGGCCTTCCAGCTGATGGCGCCCCTGCGCCAGAGCCTGCTCGCCTTCGACGGTCAGTGGCTCGCGACGATAGGCCAGCGCCTCGGGCTCATCGCCGAGCGTGTCGGCCTGCTGATCACCCCTGGCACACTCTGGTTCAGCCTGGCGCTCCTGCTGCTGGCGACGCTGGCCTTGGTCACCGTGGCCCTGCAGGTTGCTCGCAGTCCTCAAGGCCCCCTTGCCAGGTTGGGCCTGCTGCTGATGCTGGCCATGCCCGTGCCGCTGGTCCTGCTGCTGGTGGCGGGGCTCACGTTGCTGTTCGCGGATTTCAACGATGGGGCGCGCACCCTGATGGGGCTGGCCACGCCAGTGGTGCTGGTGCTCTGGCTCGCCCATCGCCAGCTCCACGCGTGGCACCGGCGCCTGCCTGGGCTGCTGGTGGTTCCGCTGCTGTTCATGCTGTCGTTCTCGTTCGCCTACGGCCGCGTGCTGGTGATGCAGAAAGAACTGCAGCAGGCGATGGCGTTCTCCCTGGCCCACGATATCAGCTCCCGGCCGGCACTGGCCTCGGCGCCGCGCCTGTACATGCTGGACATCGGCTCGAGCGGCCAGTGGCTACCGGCCTCGGTGGGCTCGCTCAAGGCCATGCCGGCCCTGCGCTACGTGCTCAACATCAACTTCCTGCTGCTGCCGGAGATGATGCCCCGCGTGGGCCTGAGCAACTTCGGGACCCGCGTGCCGCTCGATCGCCAGCAGGTGATGGCGAGCAGCCCCACGCCGGTGGTGGACAACAAGTTCTACGCCATCCATCTGGTCGACGGCAGTGGCTATGTGCTGATGAAACCCCCGCGCGACCCCGAGGCATACCGGTGGTGAGCCTATCCATGCTGCGTGATCCCAGGTCGAGGGCACCATGACCACCATTACCCTGATCGTGCCGGTGTACAACGAACAAGCCACGCTCGAGCTGTTCTACCGCGCGGTGCGCAACGAGCCTTCCCTGAGTGACTTCAACGTCGAGATCCTGTTCGTCAATGACGGCAGCAGCGACCGCAGCGAGGCCATCTGCGCGGAGCTCGCCGCGCAGGACGAAGGGGTCGCGGTGATCGATTTCTCGCGCAACTTCGGCAAAGAGGCCGCGTTGTTCGCCGGGCTGGAATACGCCGACGGCGACGCAGTGGTGCCGATCGACGTCGACCTGCAAGACCCGATCGCGGTGATCGCGCGGATGATCGAGCGTTGGCAGGATGGTGCCGACGTGGTCCTGGCCAAGCGCCGCGACCGCTCCAGCGACACTCGCTTCAAGCGCTGGACGGCCAGCCTCTATTACCGGCTGCACAATCGCATCGCCTCGACCCACATCGAGGAGAACGTCGGTGATTTTCGCCTGCTCGACCGCAAGGTGGTAGCCGCCATCCGCCAGCTGCCCGAGCAGCAGCTGTTCATGAAAGGGGTGTTGTCGTGGGTCGGGTTTCGTACCGAGATCGTCGAGTACGACCGGGCGCCGCGGGTGGCCGGGTCGAGCAAGTTCAACCCCTGGAGGTTGTGGAACCTGGCGCTGGACGGGATCACCTCGTTCAGCACCGTGCCGTTGCGGCTGTGGTCCTACATCGGCGGGGTAGTGTCGCTGTTCGCCATCGGCTTCGCGCTGTACATGGTGGTCGACAAGGTGCTGTTCGGCACGGACGTGCCGGGGTATCCGTCCTTGATGACGGCGATACTGTTCCTGGGCGGGGTGCAGTTGATCGGCATCGGCATCCTGGGTGAGTACGTGGGGCGCATCTACCAGGAGGCCAAGCACCGGCCAAGGTATGTGGTGCGCAAGGTACAGGGCCGGCGGCGCAGGTTGAGGTAGAAGGGGTTGCCCTGCACGGATCTGCTTTGTCTTGGCGCCGCCTGCTGTGTGGATCGGTCTACATCCAGGCCTGCGGATTGACCAGGTCTTGCGGCCGCTCGCCCAGCAGCGCGGCGCGCAGGTTGTCCACCGCGCGGTTGGCCATGGCCTCGCGGGTCTCGGCGGTCGCCGAGCCAACGTGCGGCAAGGTCAGGGCATTGGGCAGCTGGAACAGCGGCGACTCGCGCAGCGGCTCTTTCTCGTACACATCGAGCCCCGCGCCGCGGATGCTGCCGCTGCGCAGTGCCTCGATCAGCGCGGCCTCATCGACCACCGGCCCGCGGGCGATGTTGATCAGGAACGCGCTGGGCTTCATCAGCTGCAGCTCGCGGGTGCCGATCAGCTTGCGCGTGGCATCGCTCAGCGGCACCACGAGGACCACGAAATCGGCTTCGGCCAGCAGCTGGTCGAGGCTGCGATACTGGGCGCCGAGCTCCTGCTCGAGCTGCGGCTTGCGGCTGTTGCCGCTGTACAGCACGGGCATGTTGAAACCGAAGCGGCCACGCCGGGCGATCGCCGCGCCAATGTTGCCCAGGCCGACGATGCCCAGGGTCTTGCCATGCACGTCGCTGCCGAAGTGGCTGGGGGCGATGGTCGCCTGCCAGTTGCCGGCCTTGGTCCAGGCATCCAGTTCGGCGACCCGGCGGGCGCTGCCCATGACCAGCGAGAAGGCCAGGTCCGCGGTGCTCTCGGTGAGCACGTCGGGGGTGTTGGTCAGGGCGATGCCGCGCTCGTTGAAGTAGGCCAGGTCATAGTTGTCGTAGCCGACCGAGATGCTCGACACCACCTTCAGCTTGCCAGCGCCCTCGAGCTGCTCGCGACCCAGCTTGCGGCCTACGCCGATCAGGCCGTGGGCCTCGGGCAGGGCTTCGTTGAACTGCGCGGCGACATCGCCTTGCCGGGGATCGGGGGCGATGACGTTGAAGTCTTGCTGCAAGCGTTCGACGACGGCAGGGGTGACACGGCTGAAAGCGAGGACGTTCTTCTTCATCGGCAAGTTCTCTGCTGGACTGAAATTGCTATCGCGGGCAAGCCCGCTCCTACAGGTCAGCGCGGTCTTGTAGGCGCGTGCTTGCCCGCGAACAGGGGCGAAACCAATGCCTGGCAACCTACCATTGCTGCGCGCCCCCGTGCAGCAGCTTTTTCAGTTGGCGATCAACAACTCATGGGTCTTCAGGTCGGCTTCATGGGCCGCCAGGATCTCCGGCAGCGAGTTGCGCAGGTACTCCACCCAGGTCTTGATCTTGGCGTCCAGGTACTGGCGCGAAGGGTAGATGGCGTACAGGTTCAGCTCCTGCAAGCGGTATTCGGGCATCACCCGCACCAGGCTGCCATCGCGCAGCCCCTCGATGGCCGAGTAGATCGGCAGCACGCCGACGCCCATGCCGCTGCGGATCGCGGTCTTCATGGCATCGGCCGAGTTCACCTGGAACGGCGAAGAGGTGATGGTCACCATCTCCTGCCCCTGGGGGCCATTGAATATCCACTTTTCCAGGGCGATCACGGGGCTGACCATACGCAGGCAGGAATGGCCCAGCAGGTCGGTCGGCCGGCAGGCGATGCCGTTGCGCGCCACATAGTCGGGCGAGGCGCAGACGATGCTGTAGGTGATGCCCAGGCGCTGGGACACGAACCCCGAATCCGGCAGCTCGCTGGCGAGCACGATGGACACGTCGTAGCCCTCGTCGAGCAGGTCGGGCACACGGTTGGCCATGGTCAGGTCGAAGGTCACGTCTGGATGGGTCTCGCGGTAGCGGGCGATCGCATCGATGACGAAGTGCTGGCCGACCCCGGTCATCGAGTGGACCTTCAGCTGCCCGGCGGGGCGGGCGTGGGCATCGCTGGCCTCGGCTTCGGCCTCCTCGACGAAGGTGAGGATCTGCTCGCAGCGCACCAGGTAGCGCTTGCCGGCCTCGGTCAGCGCGATCCGGCGAGTGGTACGGTTGAGCAGGCGGGTTTGCAGATGGGCTTCCAGGTTGGAAACCGCCCGCGAGACGTTCGCGGTGGTGGTATCGAGTTGCGCAGCGGCGGCAGTGAAACTGCCCACCTGGGCCACGCAACTGAAAGCACGCATGTTTTGCAGGGTGTCCATGGGTCGCTCTCAAAGTAGACGCCAAATTGTGACACGAAGTGACCCCGCTGGTCCTTCGACCAAAGCCGGATTATCGCTGTTTTCGTAACAAAGATTCGCAGGAATGCATGCTTATCGCCAGTCGGGCGGCCCCCTAGAATTGCGCTCTCCAAGCGTCTTCCATTTCTTCTCGGGAATCTGCAGCTGTGCCGCGTCGCATCATCAGAGCGCTCAATGCGCTCAGTGCCTGTGCCCTTAGTCTCACCTTGAGCGGCTGTATCGGAACCTGGGGTATCGCCCCGCAAAGCAAGACGCTGCAAGCCAATTCCCTGACCCTTGACGCAGCCATCGCCGAAGCCGCCCAGGATGCCCACTGGCCCCGACAGCAGTGGTGGCAGGCCTATGGCGACCCCCAGCTCGACCAGTGGCTGCAACTGGCGCTGGCGGGCAGCCCCAGCCTGGCGCTGGCCGTGGCGCGGGTGCGCGAAGCCAAGGCGCTGGCCGGGGTGGTCGAATCGGCCGAAAAGCTGCAGGTCGACGGCCAGGCTACCCTCAAGCGCCACAACTGGCCCGAGGATCAGTTCTATGGTCCTGGCGCGCTGTCGGGTGCCAACACCTGGGACAACAACGCCGCGCTGGGCCTGAGCTACGACCTCGACCTCTGGGGCCGCGAGCGCAATGCCAGCGAACAGGCCATGGACCGGGCGCACATGAGCGCGGCCCTGGCCCGCCAGGCCCAGCTCGAACTGCAGAACAACGTGGTCAAGGTGTATATCCAGCTGGCGCTGCAGTTCGCCCGGCGCGACATCGCCCAGGCCGAGCTGGCCCAGCAGGAGCAGATCGTGACCCTGGCCGAGCGGCGCCTGGCTGGCGGTATCGGTACCCATCTTGAAGTGAGCCAGGCCCAGGCACCGCTGCCCGAGACCCACCGCCAGCTCGATGCCCTGAACGAAGAGATCGCCTTGGCGCGCAACCAGTTGGCCGCCCTGGCGGGCCAGGGCCCGGGGGAGGGTGCCAGGATCCAGCGTCCGCGACTGGTTCTCGGCGCACCGCTGAAGCTGCCTTCGGCGTTGCCTGCCGAGCTGGTTGGCCAACGCCCCGACGTGGTCGCCAGCCGCTGGCAGGTCGCGGCCCAGGCCCGTGGCATCGATGTCGCCCATGCTGGCTTCTTCCCCAATGTGAACCTGGTCGGTGGCCTGGGCTTCATGGCCACCGGCGGCGGCCCGCTGGAGTTTCTCACCGGGCGCAAGTTCAACTACAACGCGGGCCCGGCCATCAGCCTGCCGATCTTCGACGGTGGGCGCCTGAGGTCGCAGCTGGGCGTCGCCTCGGCCGGATACGACATCGCCGTGGCGCAGTACAACCAGACCGTGGTCGAGGCGCTCAAAGGCATCAGCGACCAGCTGATCCGCCGCGAGTCGATGAACGAGCAGGCGCACTTTGCCCAGGAGTCGGTCGCCGCCGCGCAAAAGACCTATGACATCGCCACCATCGCCTACCAGCGCGGGCTCACCGGTTTCCTCGATGTGCTCAATGCGCAGACCTTGCTGTTTCGCCAACAGCAGATCCAGCAGCAGGTCCAGGCCGCGCGCCTGACTGCCCATGCCGAACTGGTCACAGCCCTGGGCGGCGGGCTGCAAGCGGGCAGCGACGCGCCTGGCGAGGAGCAGCAGCGCGCGCCCGAGACCCCGGCCACGCTCGCGATCTTCGACACGCCGGGGCAGGCGCGATGACCGCGCTGGGCCTGGCCGGGCGCTGGCTGGCCAGCCTGGAGTGGCGCCGCGGCCTGTTCGCCTGGGCGCGCACCGATGGGGTCACCTGGGTCTACATCTTCAAGGTGCTCGCCGCAGCCTTCATCACGCTGTGGCTGGCCATGCGCCTGGAGCTGCCGCAGCCGCGCACGGCGATGATCACCGTGTTCATCGTCATGCAGCCGCAGAGCGGCCAGGTGTTCGCCAAGAGCTTCTACCGGGTGCTCGGGACCCTGGCGGGCTCCTCGATGATGGTCGCGCTGATCGCGCTGTTCCCCCAGAACACCGAGCTGTTCCTGCCCAGCCTGGCGCTGTGGGTCGGCCTGTGCTCGGCCGGGGCCATGCGCTACCGCACCTTCCGCGCCTACGGCTTCGTCCTGGCGGGCTACACGGCGGCGATGATCGGCCTGCCGGTGCTCGAGCATCCTCAGGAGGCATTCATGGCGGCGGTCTGGCGCGGGCTGGAGATTTCCCTGGGCATCCTGGTCTCGACCCTGGTCAGCGCGGCGATCCTGCCCCAGTCGGCCAGTGCCGCGATGCGCAATGCCCTGTACCAGCGCTTCGGGGTGTTCGCAGGCTTTGTCGTCGAGGCCCTGCGCGGCGACAGCCAGCGCGACCGTTTCGAGAGCAGCAACGTGCGCTTCATCGCCGAGGCCGTGGGCCTTGAAAGCCTGCGCAACGTCACCGCCTTCGAAGACCCGCACATGCGCCGGCGCAATGGGCGCCTGGTGCGCATGAACAGCGAGTTCATGGCCATTACCACCCGCTTCAACGCCTTGCACCAGCTGCTCGAGCGCCTGCGCCTGCGCGGCCCCTTGCAGATCGCCAGCGCCATCGAGCCGGGCCTCAGGACCCTCGAGGAACTGCTCGAGCCCTACGTGGGCCGCGCCCTTACCGAACGCGACGCCCTGCGCCTGACGCTTGAACTCGCTGCCTACAAGGACGGCCTGCCAGCGCAGGTCCGGAGCCTGCGCGCCGCGTTCGTCGAGAGCGAGCCGAGGGAATCGGACCTGCTGGACTTCCACACCGCCTACGAGCTGCTCTACCGCTTCGTCGACGACCTGCACAACTATGCCCAGACCCATGCCTCGCTGTCGGCCCACAAGCACGAGCGCGAGCGCTGGGACGAACCCTACGTGGCGCAGACCAGCTGGCTGGTGTCGCTGGCGGCAGGCGTGCGCTCGGCGGCGGTGTTGCTGCTGCTGGGCAGCTACTGGATCGTCAGCGACTGGCCGAGCGGGGCGATGATGACCTTGATCGCCACGGTCACGGTCGGCCTGTCGGCAGCGTCCCCCAACCCCAGGCGCATGTCGTTCCAGATGGCGTGCGGGACCTTGCTCGGCGCCTTGATCGGCTTCTTCGAGACCTTTTTCGTGTTTCCCTGGATCGATGGGTTCCCACTGCTGTGCATGGTGCTGGCGCCGGTGTTCGTGCTCGGTGCGTTTCTTTCCTCGCGTCCGGCCTACGCCGGCTATGGCGTGGGGCTGCTGGTGTTCTTCGCGATTGGCTCGGTGCCGAACAACCTGACGGTCTACGACCCCTACAGCTTCATCAACGACTACATCGGCATGGTCCTGGGCATGCTGGTGTGCGCGGCTGCCGGGGCGATCATCCTGCCGCCGAACAGCCGCTGGCTGTGGAGCCGCCTGGAGCAGGACCTGCGCGAACAGGTGCTGTTCGCCATCGGCGGGCGCCTGCGCGGGCTAAGCTCGGCCTTCGAAAGCCGCACCCGCGACCTGCTGCACCAGGCCTATGGCCTGGCCACCGG
>JAQZAY010000502.1 GCA_029239415.1 Pseudomonas sp.
ACGATGTCGGCCGGGCTGGAGGCGCGCAGCAGGTCGGCGCAGTGCAGGTTGATCAGGTAGGGCGCCAGCATGTGCACGTTGACCATCTGCTGGAACGCAGCCGCTTCGTCTCCCGCGCTGTCCGCGATCCAGGCCGAGGCATTGTGAACGATGGCGCGCAGCTGCGAGGTCTGCGCCTTGAGCGCATCGATGAATGCCAGAATGCCGGCCTCGCTGCCGAAGTCGGCATGGATGGTGACCGCGCCCATCTCGCGCAGGTGAGCGACGGTTTCGCGCTCCTGACGGTAGCTGATGATGACCGGCTGGCCTTCGCCCAACAGGCGTTCTGCGCAGTGCAGGCCGATGCGCTGGCTCGCACCGGTGATGAGGATCGGGTGGGGCATGTGGCGGGCTCTTCGTCGGCAGGTTGCTGCGCTGATTTATACCACAAAGCGCAGCAGGGCCGGCCGATCAGGCCACCTTGGCCTTGGGCAGCGGCGCGCGGGCCGGGGTGGCGTGCAACCAGGTGCGCAACAGGCGCGTCGACAAGGGAATGAAGAAAAACACCATGATCGGAGTCAGGGCCAGGGTGCTGAGCATGATTCTGGGCACCAGGCTGATCTCGTTCAGCACGTGGCCGAACAGGAAGTTGAAGATCAACGATACCGGAAAGAACGCCAGCCAGATGGCCACGGCCTGTTTCCAGCGCGGTGGACGCTGCAGGCCACTGTCGCCGAACCAGCCTTCGGTGCCGCTGACGCGGTGCACATGGGGTTGGGCGAACAGGTCGCTGCCACGGCCCAGCCACGAACGACGGGAAGCCGAATGCTCCCAGGCATGCAGGGTGGTTTCGTCGGCGAAGCGGAAGATGATCTGGAATTCGTCGTCGCCTGGCGCAGGGGCCAGAACGCCAGAACCCAGGTAGCCCGGAAAGTCGGTGGCAAGCTGTTCGCCCTCATGCAGCCAGGCGATCAGATCCTGATATTTGCCATCGGCCACGCGGCGCGCGACCATCAAGGTAACGGGGGAGGTAGACATTGTGTATCTCCAGACAGTCTGGTGCTCCGGGTAGGAGCCTCCATCGAATGCAGCGCCGGGGTGGTGGGCTGCATTTGAAATCAAGCAAGTATTATTCCCGAAAACGGTCGGTTGTACATCTACCGTCCGTTGGATCATCCGCAAACCTCTATGTACCCACAGCGGTTACACTGTCGATTCCTGTTCCTGGCAGCGGTTGACTAGCAATGAGCGAATCCGGCACCCGATTGCCTGGCGTGCAAGACCCAGCGCTGGACGAGCTGTACCCCATTCGCGAGGTGGCGCGACTGACCGGGATCAATCCCGTCACGTTGCGTGCCTGGGAGCGTCGCTATGGCCTGGTGCAGCCAACCCGCACCGAAAGCGGGCACCGCTTGTACTCCTTGGCTGATATCGAGGAGGTGCGCAGCATCCTGGGCTGGATCGAGCGCGGGGTGGCGGTGAGCAAGGTCGGCAAGATTCTCGCCCGTACCCAGCAGACCGAAGCACCACCGCCCAGCGCCCGCGACGAGCAGGGTGAATGGCAGCAATGGCAGGAGCGGGTCCGACAATGCGTGCGCGAATTCGCCGAACCCAAGCTCGATCAGGTCTACGGTCAGGTGTTCTCCAGTTACCCGCTGGCCGTGGCCTTCGAGCAGGTGCTGATGCCGGTGTGGCAGGAGCTGCTCGTGCACCAGGGCCACTTCGGCCAGGCCAGCGAGTGGATCTTCCTCGATACATTCCTGCGCGCGCGCACCTTGCAACGCCTGCGCCTGACTGCCGATCAGGGACAGGACAGCCGGGTGGTGCTGGTGGCCATACCCGATCAGTGCCGCGAACTCGAGCTTCAGGTGACCGGCCTGCTGTTGGGCGGACCGCAAGTGGACGTGCAGTTGCTGGGCTTGGGCCAGCCGCTCGAAGAGCTGAGCCTGGTCTGCGAAAAACTCGCACCCCAGGCGCTCGTGCTGTTTTCCAACCGCCCGCCGGTGCCGGCGCTGATCCGGCAGTTGAAGCGATTGAACAACGCCTTGAGTTGCCCGCTGCTATTGGCCGGTGAGCTGTCCGAAACGGTCCAGGAAAGCCTTCAGTCTCCGGAAATCGTGTGTTTGGGCAGCGATGGACGCCTGATGCAGCGGCGTCTGCAGCAGTACCTGGCGGGCCATCTGGACAGTTGATTCGATCCGCGTCAGGTGTGGAGTTGCGGATGAACCAGGCGGTGCTGCTGCAGGATGAACTGACGCAGCGACTCGATCGCCTGGGCGTCGCTCTGGCTGAGGCGGTAGGCGAACAGGCCATGCTCGGCCTCGCGAATCATCGAGCCGCGTAACGGAATCGGCGCGCAGCCTTCAGGGGTGAACCACAGCTGGAACTGGGTCGGTGCCTTTGCCCCATCGCGCGCCTCGAGCAAGGCGCCCTTGAAGGAAATGTCACGGACCCAGAAGTGACTGTCACGCCCTTCGCCGTCGCGCAATACGATGGGCTCGGCCAGACTCAGCCGCCAGGGGCGCAGCATCGGCCCGTCTTCATAGATGCTCGGTGCCCCCAGTTCCAGATGGGCCGCCTGGAAATCGTCCTCCACGACCTGCAGCGGAAAACTGATCTGCTGATTCTCCAGATGCGCCTCGATGGTGACCTGCTCATGGGAGGCCAGGCGCATC
>JAQZAY010000087.1 GCA_029239415.1 Pseudomonas sp.
CATGGCCGGACTGGACAAGCGCGTAGCAACCTATGAACAGGCCCTTGAAGGCCTGGCCGATGACATGACGGTCCTGGCCGGTGGCTTCGGCCTGTGCGGCATCCCTGAAAACCTCATCGCCGAGATCCGCCGCCGCGGAGTCAAGGGCCTGACCGTGGTGTCCAACAACTGCGGCGTCGACGACTTCGGCCTGGGCGTGCTGCTCAAGGACCGGCAGATCCGCAAGATGGTCGCCTCGTACGTGGGCGAGAACGCTGAGTTCGAGCGCCAGCTGCTCAGCGGCGAGCTCGAGGTGGAGCTCACCCCGCAAGGTACCCTCGCAGAAAAGATGCGCGCTGGCGGCGCCGGCATCCCGGCCTTCTTCACCGCCACCGGCTACGGCACCCCGGTTGCCGAAGGCAAGGAAGTACGCGAGTTCAACGGTCGCAAGTACATCCTCGAGCACGCCATCACCGGCGACTTCGCCATCGTCAAGGGCTGGAAGGCCGACCACTACGGCAACGTGGTGTATCGCAATACCGCACAGAACTTCAACCCGCTGGCGGCCACCGCCGGGCGCATCACCGTGGTCGAGGTCGAGGAGATCGTCGAGCCCGGCGTGCTCATGCCCAGCGAGATCCACACCCCGGGCATCTTCGTCGACCGGGTGATCGTCGGCACCTTCGAGAAGCGCATCGAAAAGCGCACCGTCAAGGCCTGACCGTCCTGCCAACACAACAACAAGGAAACCCTGACCATGGCACTGACCCGCGAACAGATGGCGCAACGCGTCGCCCGTGAACTCAAGGACGGCTACTACGTCAACCTCGGCATCGGCATCCCCACCCTGGTGGCCAACTATGTGCCCGCCGACATGGACGTGATGCTGCAATCGGAAAACGGCCTGCTGGGCATGGGCGAGTTTCCCACCGAGAAACAGCTGGACGCCGACATGATCAACGCCGGCAAGCAGACCGTCACTGCCCGCCGCGGCGCGTCGATCTTCAACTCCGCCGACTCCTTCGCGATGATTCGCGGCGGCCATGTCGACCTCACGGTGCTCGGGGCCTTCGAAGTAGACGTCGAAGGCAACATCGCCTCCTGGATGATCCCTGGCAAGCTGGTCAAGGGCATGGGCGGCGCGATGGACCTGGTCGCCGGCGCCGAGAACATCATCGTCACCATGACCCACGCTTCCAAGGACGGCGAGTCCAAGCTGCTCACGCGCTGCAGCCTGCCGCTCACCGGCGCGGGGTGCATTCGCAAGGTGCTGACCGACCTGGCGTACCTGGAGATCGACAACGGTGCCTTCATCCTGCGCGAGACGGCGCCAGGGGTGAGTGTCGAGGAGATTGTCGAGAAGACGGCGGGGAGGTTGATCGTGGCGGATGATGTGAAGGAGATGAGGTTCTAGACATCAATTCAATCGCGGGCAATTGAGGGCAACGGACCTCAGCCTCCACGTGAATGCGGACAGGACAAGGTTTTCCAACGTGTTCGCGAAGTGCCTCATGACTCCACATTAACGGACAGTCTCACTTTGACTTTCCCCATCCACCTGCCTGTGCGGGAGCGGCCGCTCCCGCACAGGCAGGTGAGTCCCCGGCAGGATTATCTGGTTACAGGTTTTGTAATAATTTCTCGCTGTAAGAAGAGTCTGTTTCGCTTGTAGGATTCTAGTCCCAAATTGACATCAGGCAGACATGAGCACCTTCTCGGAGCCCCCCAGTCGCTGGCCATCCCGGCCATCCTCCCTGCGTCCCTGTGACGCTTCCCGCATGAGTACCCGCCCATGGAATGGCTAGCCGACCCCACGGCCTGGCTGGGCCTTGCCACGCTGATCGTGCTCGAACTGGTGCTGGGTATCGACAACCTGGTGTTCATCGCCATCCTCGCCGACAAGCTTCCACCGCATCAGCGCGACCGCGCGCGGGTGATCGGCCTGACGATGGCGATGGTCATGCGCCTGGGCCTGCTGGCCAGTATCTCGTGGATGGTCACGCTGACGGCGCCGCTGTTCGAGGTGTTCGACAAGAGCTTCTCGGGCCGCGACCTGATCATGCTGTTCGGTGGCGTGTTCCTGCTGTTCAAGGCCACCATGGAGCTGCACGAGCGCCTTGAAGGCCATGTGGCCCAGGCCAGCGGCCCGGTGCGCCACTCGGCGTTCTGGCCGATCGTCGCGCAGATCGTCGTGCTCGACGCGGTGTTCTCGCTGGACGCCGTGATCACGGCCGTGGGCATGGTCGAGCACCTGTCGGTGATGATGATCGCGGTGGTCTTCTCGATGGGCATCATGATCGTGGCCAGCAAGCCGCTGACGCGATTCGTCAACGCCCACCCGACGGTGATCATGCTGTGCCTGGGCTTTTTGATGATGATCGGCTTCAGCCTGACCGCCGAGGGGCTGGGCTTCCACATCCCGAAAGGCTACCTGTACGCGGCCATCGGTTTCTCGATCCTGATCGAGCTGTTCAACCAGCTGGCTCGCGCTCGCCGCAAGCGCAGCGTGCAACAGCACCGGCCCCTGCGCGAGCGTACGGCGCATGCCGTGCTGCGCCTGCTCGGTGGTCGCCGGGTCGAGGCCGACGAGGTGGGCGAGGAGATCGCCGACATGGTCGAGGGTGGCGAGGAACAGGTGCTGTTCGATCGCCGTGAGCGGGTGATGATCAGTGGCGTGCTGAACCTGGCCGAGCGGCCGATCCGCACGGTGATGACGGTGCGTACCGAGGTCGATGCCATCGAGCTCGGCCAGAGCCCAGAGGACATCGCCCAGGCACTGCTGAACTCGCCGTACTCGCGCCTGCCGCTGATTCGCGACGGCCGTATCGACGAGCCGCTGGGTTTCGTGCACAAGAAGGAGCTGCTGCACGAGCTGCTGGCCGGTCACACCCCGGAGCTCGAGAACATCGCCAAGGCGCCGCTGAACCTGCTGGAAAGCTTCAGCATCCTCAACGCGCTGGAGCAGATGCGCGCACAGTCGACGCACATCGCCTTCGTGGTCAACGAGTTCGGTGACTTCACCGGTCTGCTGACCATGACCGACATCCTCGAGTCGATTGCCGGCGAACTGCCCGACGCCAGCGAAGTGGAAGGCCCGGGCATCGTCGAGGACGCCGACGGCTTCGTGGTCAGCGGTGCGCTGAACCTCAGCCAGGTGCAGGCCCAGACCGGCTTTGCCGCCCGTGCCACCGACGACTACCAGACCCTCGCGGGGCTGGTGATGAGCCTGCTCGACCGCTTGCCGGTGGTCGGCGACCACCTGTCGTGGAACGGCTGGCAGATGACCGTGGTGGCGGTGGAGGAGCGCCGGGTACGCCAGGTGCGCCTTACACCGGGCGGCGACGCTGACGCAGCAGGTGCTTGAACCCTTCGACGATCAGCACCAGCACGGCGGCCCAGATGGGCAGGTAGGTCAGCCACTGGTCGCGACCGATGGTCTCGCCCAGTAGCAGCGCCACGCCCACCAGCAACACGGGCTCGACGTAGCTGAGCAGGCCGAACAGGCCGAACGGCAACAGGCGGCTGGCCAGCACATAGCTGACCAGCGCCAGTGCGCTGATCGCCCCGAGCAGCGGGATCAACCCGTACAGCGCGGGGTGGGCGGCCATGTCGGCCGCCGACAGCGGGCCGTTGACCACAAAGTACAGCGCAGCTGGCAGCAGCAGGAACATGTCGCCCCACAGGCCGCCCAGGTTTTCGTTGCGGCACTTGCGCCGCAACACGAAATACACCGGGTAGCCGGTGGCGACCACCAGTGTTTCCCAGGCGAAGCGGCCGTGCTGGTACAGCTCGTGGCCGACCCCGCACGCGGCGCACAGCACCGCCACCTTCTGCAGGTAGGACAGGCGCTCGCCGTAGACCAGCCGGCCCGTGAGCACCATGGTCAGCGGCAGCAGGAAGTAGCCCAGCGACACCTCGAGGCTGCGCCCATGCAGCGGCGCCCACAGGAACAGCCACAGCTGCACCCCTATCAACGACGAGGTGCCGACCATGCCCAGCAGCAGCAGCGGGTTTCGCCGCACCCGTTGCAGCAGCGTGTTCACCAGCGGCCAGTCCTTGCTCACCAGCATGAACAGCGTCAGGCAGGGCAGGGTCAGCAGGATGCGCCAGCCGAAGATTTCCTCCCCGTCCAGAGGCGAAAGCAGGGAGGTATAGAAGTACATCACGGCGAACAGGCAGGACGCCATGACCGATGAAAGAATGCCTTTTGACACGAGTGCCTCGGTTGCTTGGATTGGGCGGAGCGATCAACCGCGCATGATCTCAGGTGCCCGCCCCCTGCGGCAACCTCGAACTGCCGGGCTGTCCCGCCAGCGCCTTGAGCAGCGCCTGGCCGGTCATGGGCCGGGCGAACAGGTAGCCTTGCTGGAAGTCCACGCCGTGGCCGGCCAGGTAATCGCGTTGCTGCAGGGTCTCCACGCCCTCGGCGACGACGCCGAGCCCAAGCTTGGCGGCCAGCTCGATGATGCTGTCCAGGATGTGCTGGGGCAGGGCATCGCTGCCGATCATGGCCACGAAGCTCTGGTCGATCTTGAGGTAGTCGACCTTGAACTGGTGCAGGTAGCTGAGGCTCGACTGGCCCGTGCCAAAGTCGTCCAGGGCGATCATCACGCCGAGGGCATGCAGCTTCTCGAACAGCTCGAGGGTGATGGGTGTCGCCTCGATCAGCTTGCGCTCGGTCAACTCCAGGGTCAGCACCACGCGCCCCGGCGGGAAATGCTCGAGAAAGCCGCGGCAGTCATCGAGCAGCTCCAGGTCGCGGCAGTGGTCGGCCGTGATGTTCAGGCCGACATGAAAACCGTCGTCGAACAGCGCGGCGTAGGGCGCGAGCGCCTTGGCAGTGTGCAGCATCAGCGCGCGGGTCATGGCGACGATGTGGCCGCTGTGCTCGGCATAGGGGATGAACAGGTCGGGGCGCACCAGGCCCTCGCTGGGATGCTGCCAGCGCATCAACACCTCGACACCCGCCCAGCGGTAGTCGCCCTTGCGCACCAGAGGCTGGAAGTAGGGAATGAACTCGCCGGCCTCCAGCGCCCTTTGCAGCTCGGCCCGGGGCGATTGCGCCCGGCGAATCTGCCAGCGGCACGCCACCCCGGCCAGTCCCCCGAGCACCAGCAGCAGGCCGAGCACCGCGAGGTACTGGCTGCGCATGGACTCGCCCAGCTTGCCCGCCTCGAAGCCGGCGAGCACGGTGAACGGGTAGCGCGTCGAGGCCAGGGCGACGGCCGCCGTGGCCGAGGAGGGCGGCGCGCCGTCGTGTACCTGGCCATCCTTGCCCATCCAGTGGCTGCCCACCTGCAGGCGCAACTCGCTGGCCGGTCCGATCAGGCGCAGTGCGGTGAGCAGGTGGTCGCCGTCGACCGAGGCCATGGCGCCGCGCCCACCCTGGCTGGCCCGGTAGACCAGCAGCGCGCTGCCCGGGGTGACCTGGTTGCCCGCCATCAGCCACAGCAGGCCGCCGGTGTAGTCCGCGGCATCGACCGTTTCGTCGTAGTCACCGAACAGCGAGCTGCAATAGAGCCTGTCATGATCGAACAAGGTGGTGGCGCGCACGAACGAGTTGCGTGTCACCTGCTCGCGCAGCGCCAGGGTGACTTCGCCACAGGGGCGACCTGCCAGGGGCAACGGCGCAGTGGCGGCGCCGGAAATGTTGTCGAGGATGCGTTCGACCTGTGTCACCACCTGCCGGGCGGTTGCGCGGCTGGCATCCTGCAGGTCACGCTCGGCCTGCCAGCGGGCCACCGCCAGCCCGCAGACCAGCGGCAGTACGCCCACGCCCCAGGGCAGCAGGGTGCGCCAGTTCCAGCGCGAGCGGCGTTTTACCGTCAGGGGCATGCAGGCTGACCTTGCAGGACTGAGAATCGTGGCCAGAGGATAACCGTTTGTCGCCAGCGTCGGTGAACTAGCCTGCGACAAACCGATTTACGCAATGTAGAATCAGGTTACGAATACAACAATAAGGTCCTCCAGCCCGTGGAGAGGCCAACCGCCGAGACTGGGTCCTATGAAATGCCTTGGGTTCAAGCTGATCTACGGTGACTACCTTGCACGCAGTGTGCGTGGAGTCCCCTGTGCCCCACCGTTGTTGCGCATCGATAGCAGGCGTTGACCGTTCATTACCGCTTTTGATGAGGACACCAACATGGCAGATATCTACGAAAACCCGATGGGCCTGGCCGGTTTCGAATTCATCGAGTTCGCTTCGCCCACTCCGGGCGTGCTCGAGCCGATCTTTCAGATCATGGGCTTTACCAAGGTCGCCACGCACCGCTCCAAGGATGTGCACCTGTATCGCCAGGGCGCCATCAACCTGATCCTGAACAACGAACCCAAGAGCATCGCCTCCTACTTTGCCGCCGAGCATGGCCCGTCGGTGTGCGGCATGGCGTTTCGCGTGCGCAATGCCCACGAAGCCTACGCCCGTGCGCTGGAGCTGGGTGCCCAGCCGGTCGAGATCGAGACCGGCCCGATGGAGTTGCGCCTGCCGGCGATCAAGGGTATCGGGGGCGCGCCGCTGTACCTGATCGACCGCTTCGAGGAGGGCAGTTCGATCTACGACATCGACTTCAACTACCTCGAGGGCGTCGACCGCCATCCCGAAGGGGCGGGCCTCAAGCTCATCGACCATTTGACCCATAACGTCTATCGCGGGCGCATGGCCTACTGGGCCGGTTTCTACGAGAAGCTGTTCAACTTCCGCGAGATCCGTTACTTCGATATCAAGGGCGAGTATACCGGGCTGACCTCCAAGGCCATGACCGCGCCCGATGGCATGATCCGCATTCCGCTGAACGAGGAGTCGTCCAAGGGTGCCGGGCAGATCGAAGAGTTCCTGATGCAGTTCAATGGCGAGGGGATCCAGCACGTGGCCTTCATCACCGATGACCTGGTCGACACCTGGGACCGGCTCAAGGCGCTGGGCATGCGTTTCATGACCGCGCCTCCCGATACCTACTATGAAATGCTCGAAGGCCGGTTGCCAGGCCACGGCGAGCCGGTCGAGCAACTCCAGTCCCGCGGCATCCTGCTCGATGGTTCTGCCGATTCCGGCGACAAGCGGCTGCTGCTGCAGATTTTCTCGGAGACCCTGATGGGGCCGGTGTTCTTCGAGTTCATCCAGCGCAAGGGGGATGATGGCTTCGGCGAGGGCAACTTCAAGGCCTTGTTCGAATCGATCGAGCGCGACCAGGTACGCCGCGGCGTGCTCAGCGTGGAGTGACCCGTCTCGCCGGTCAGCCCCGCGTCTCTTGGGGCGCGGCTGATCGGCGCCGGGTACCTTGCCTGAGCATGCCCCAATAGCCGATTCCACCCGTCAGGATACCGACCAGGATCAGCGACGGCAGGATCATGATGATCCATTGCTGCATCTCGTGGCGCGAGTGCCCGAGCGGGTACCCTGCCTGGACCGAATAACCGAACTGCTCCGAGAATGCACGCGCCCGGTGTTCACGCTGGTCGGGCAAAAGGGCGTCAGCCTCGCTGTGTTGCGGCCAGAGGTAGTCGGGACCGAATTCGAGCCTGAGCAGGATGCCATTTCCAAGGCCTTCCAGTTCTCCGACCAGCGTCCGGGCATCCGCCTGGGCGATCACGCCATGGGGCTGCTCACGCAACCAGTAGTTGAGGATGGGCGTGGGCGAGAGCGTGCTGTAGCCATGGTCAAGCCACATCCGATGCTTGGAAAAGCGCTTGGATTCGATGGGTTGCGACTGCTTGCCGTCGATCGAGTCGCAATAACGCTGGTTGCCCCGGGTCAGCGCCAGCGAGCGCAGGTCGGGGATGGCCGCCACATGGCTGCGCAGTCGCTGTGCCACCTCCGGGCAAGGCTGGCCGGCCAGGTGCAGGTTTCGGCTGCTGCTGTCATGCAGCATCTCGATGACCTGGTCGACACGGTGCACGGCTTCGATGGCGGCAAGCCGCGAGAGCTCATCGAGCTTCCTGTCGACTTGCATCAGCATGACCAGCACGCCGCAGAACACCGGCGCCAAGCCGATCGCGATGAGCAACACAAGGTCCAGCAGACTGCGGCCTGCGCACCGTTTCAGAGACATGACTACCTCGCCAGCACGTGCCCCAAGGCCCAGGCCCCGGGGAGGAGGACACAAGCTTAAGCGGGGGGCTCGGCCCTGGCTGTAGTCCGGGGGCATTCCTGCCCGGGATTCAGGACGAGGGCACGTCGGCCCTGTCCTTGCTGGCAAGGACTTGCAGGACTTTTTGCGCGACCAGCCGTCCAGAGGCCGGATTCTGGCCAGTGACCAGCCGGCCATCGGCCACGGCAAAAGCCGCCCAGGGCTCTTCGGCCTTGCAGTACACTCCGCCGCGGGCAATCAGTTCGTTTTCCGTGAGATACGGCACCACCTTGTCGAGCTCGGCAAGCTTCTCCTCGATGTTGGAAAAGCCTGTCACCTGGCGCCCCCTGACCAGCAGGCTGTGATCGCTGAGCTTGACGTTGAGCAGGCCGACCACGCCGTGGCACACCGCCGCCACCACGCCGCCCTGTTCGAAGATGTGCCGCGAGAGCTCTTGCAAGCCAGGGTGGTCGGGAAAGTCCCACATCACCCCGTGTCCGCCGGCGTAGTAGATGGCGCAGTAGTCACTGGCCCTGGCCTGCCCAGGGCTCAAGGTATTGCCCAGGCGGTCCATGAATGCCTTGTCGGCATACCAGCGCCAGTCGTCATCGGCTGCCAATTGCAGACTATGCGGATCGACCGGTACGTAGCCACCGTTCGGACTCACGTAGTCGACGGCGTGGCCCGCCTTTTCCAGCTCATCGACGAAGTGCACCGCTTCACCCAGCCACAGCCCGGTGGCGCGCTTGATCGTCGGATACTTGGCCGTGTTGGTCAGCACCACCAGGACTTTCTTGCTCATGACCGGCTCCCGTGACTGAGAAGGTTCCGCCAGCGTCGTGGCGAGCGAAGCCTAATCAGCATAGTCCTCGGGTGCGCTCATGCCATGCCCGGCCGGCGATATGCTAGCCTGCGCAAGAAGGGCCTTTCGAACGAGGATCAAGATGGACACGCTTACTCCGGATCAATTTATGCTAGCTGCCATCGAAGAGGCCCGCCAAGGCCTGGAAGAGGGCGGGATTCCCATCGGCTCGGTGCTGGTGCACGAGGGCCGGATCATCGGCCGGGGGCACAACCGGCGGGTGCAGGCGGGCAGCGCCATCCTGCATGGCGAGATGGATGCGTTGGAAAACGCCGGCAGGCAACCGGCCAGCGTCTACCAGGCCGCCACGCTCTATACCACCCTGTCGCCATGCGCCATGTGCAGCGGCGCCATCCTGCTCTACGGGATTGGCCGGGTGGTGGTAGGTGAAAACCAGACGTTCCTGGGCGAAGAGGCGCTGCTCAGGTCCCGAGGCGTGGACGTGACGGTCATGCAATCGCATGATTGCCAGGCGCTCATGCAGCACTTCATCGCATCCCAGCCGCAGCTGTGGAATGAAGACATCGGCCGCTAGCGGCCAACCCTGATCGATGCTGCAGGCTCGGCCTCGCCGTCACGGTCTGCCAATGATGCGGGCGACGGTTTCCTGCAGGTGGCTGAGCTCGAACGGTTTGCAGATCAATTGCATGCCTGGGTCGAGGAAGCCGCTGCGTGACATGGCAGTCTCGGTGAAGCCGGTGATGAACAGGACCTGCAGGCCTGGCCGCAATTTGCGGGCGATCTCCGCCAGTTGCCGGCCGTTCATCCCAGGCAGCCCGACGTCGCTGATCATCAAGGCAATCGGCCGGGTCGAGCGCAATACCTGCAACGCCTCGCTGGCGTCGATTGCCACGGAACACTGGTAGCCTTCTTCGCCCAATGCCTGGGAAACGATCTGCCTGACCTCGGGATCATCCTCGACGATCAGCACGTCCAGGCTGGCAGTCGGGTTGAAAGTCGTCGCAGGTGCGCTTGAGCGCTGCACCTCGGCGTGGGCGCGGGGCAAGTAGAGATCGACCCGGGTACCACGCCCGATCTCACTGTTCAGCACGACATGGCCACGGGACTGCTTGCTGAAGCCGTAGACCATCGACAGGCCCAGGCCAATGCCCTGGCCTACGGGCTTGGTGGTGAAAAATGGCTCGAAGGCGCGATCCAGGGTGCTTTGCGACATGCCCTGGCCGTCATCGGTGATGCTCAGGCGCACATAGTCGCCGCTGGCCAGGCTCTGATCGGCGAAGGTGTCGTGGTCGACGCGCTGGTTGCTCGTGGCAATGCGCACGAGGCCGCCGCTGGGCATCGCTTCGCAGGCATTGTGCAGCAGGTTGTCGAGTGCGACCTGCAACTGCTGGCCATCGGCTTCGACAGGCCAGAGGCCTGACTTGGCCTGGACCTCGAGCCTGACCGGGGTGTTGGGGGGCGCGTCCAGCTTCTGGGCCTGCAACAGCGCATCGAGATCGATCGCTTCGCTTGCCAGGGACTGGCGGCTGGAGAAGGCCAGCAATCGGTGGGTCAGTCGCGCGGCACGCCCCACGGCATCCTTGCCCAGGCTCAGCAGTGGTTGCAGGCCTTCGGTCTGGCCGCGGTCCAGGCGCTTGCCGATCAACTCGAGGCTGCCGCCGATGCTGGTGAGCAGATTGTTGAAGTCGTGGGCGACACCGCCAGCCAACTGGCCGATCGCTTCCATCTTGCGTGACTGATGCAAGGCCTGGGCTTCGGCCCGCAGGCGCTGGTCCTGTTCGAACAACAACTTCTGTACCTGCGCTTGCTGATCGCGCGCCAGGTACTGGCGGCGACGAGCGCGCAGGGCGTTTTCGGCAAGTTGCACGAGCTGCGCGGGGTCAAGCGGAGAACTGACACGGAACAGGTTGCCCAGTGCGTGCACCGAAGGTGCGTCATCGACGGGGGCAGGCGAGACTGGGCGGGGCAGCAGCAGCACGGGAACATCAGACCAGGACGGCTGTTGCCTGATGAAATGATGAACGCTGCTCTGGTCATCCGCGGGCAGGCATTCGTGGGCGATGATGGCCACGCCCACGCCTTCTGCCAGCAATTTCTCGAACTCGCGCATGTCCGTCGCGTTGAGGCTCCCGATACCGGCCCTCAGCAAATACCGGGAAGTCGCGCTTCCCAGGGGTGCCGGTGCAAGGATCAGGGCACGTTCGTCCAGCGACAACGAAGCGGCCAAGGTGAATCTCCCGTGATCATGGGCACGCCGTACGCGTGCTTTGCGACTCTCATGCTCACTGGACCATGGCCCTGACGCTGCGGTTCAACCTGTTTCACGAACGTGCTACAGGCCCTGTTGCACCAAGGGATCGTCGGGATTCTGCTGCTCAAGTTGAGCCAACAATACCTGCACGTTCTGCAACTGGCCGGACTCCTTCGAGTACTCGATCAGCAAGGCCCGCGCCTGTCGATTGGCCGGTTGCTGGCTCAGTACGGTCTCGAGTTGCCGCTGCGCGGCGTCAAGCTGCTCCAGGCCGTGCAAGGCGACTGCCAGTTCCTGCCGGTAGCCGGTGTTGCCAGGTTCCAGCTCGACCGCCCGGGACAACGCCAGCAGGGCGTATTCGTCCTGGCCATGGCGGGTCAGCCACAGGCCCAGCTCGTGCTGCAGGAAAGCCGAGTCCGGTTGCAGCGCCAGCGCCTTGGCCAGCACCTGGCGTGAGGCGTCATGCTCCCCCCGGCGCTCCAGCAGTTGCACCTGGACGGCCAGGGCGTCCAGGCTGCCCGGGGCCGTGCGCAGGCTCTGGTCCAACGCGGCCGCGGCCTGCTCGAAGGCATCCTCGTGCAGGTACAGCCGCGCCAGGTGCAGCTGGGCAGCGGCATCGTCCGGCTGCAACCGCAGCGCCTGCTGGTATTGCTCGAGCGCTGTGCGCAGCGGGCCTATATAGAGGCCGATGTCATCCGGGCCCAGGCCCAGCAAGGCATCGACTCCGGCAAAACGTACGCTCCGCTCCTGATCCTCGAGCAGCGGGCCGAGCACCAGGCTGCGCTGCGCCTCGGGCAGCATGTGCGCGATGCAAGCGATGGCCGCCCGGCGCACCATCGGGTCCTCGTGCTTCAAGTCCTGGGTAGCCAGCTTCAATGCCAGGGGCGAAGGGTAGTTGGGCAGTTCGGCGTAGAGCGCGGCGCGGCGAATGGGCGTGAGGTCAGTGCGCTGCAGCTGCTGGTACAACACCCTCGCTGCACCGGGCAGGCCTTCATGGGCCTGGCGCAGCGCCTTGCCATAGCTGTGGCTGGGCAAGGCCGGCGGGGCGGGGCTGTCGTCCTGGCGCAGGTAACCCAGCACGCACAGCACCACGATCAGCGACAGCACGGTGATCAGGGAGAGGCGGGGTCTGGGCATGAGGGCTTCCGGACTGAACGGA
>JAQZAY010000503.1 GCA_029239415.1 Pseudomonas sp.
CTTGTAGGAATAAGCGTTAGACCCGGTTCTTCAGTGCATAGAGCAATTCGATCGCTTGCCGCGGGGTCAGTCCATCGATGTCGGTCTTGGCAATCTGTTCCAGCACCGGGTGCGGCAGGCTGGCGAACAGATCGGCCTGATGAGGCGCCGCCGACTTTCCAGGCGTAGCGATGGGCGGCTCGTGTGGCAAGCTGGTGGTTTCCAATCGACTCAGGTGTTCCTTGGCGCGCTGGATGACCGACCCCGGTACACCGGCCAGTTGTGCCACGGCCAGCCCATAACTTTGGCTGGCCGGTCCCGCCAGTACATGGTGCAGGAAGACAATGCGTTCGTTGTGTTCGGTGGCGCTCAAGTGCACGTTAGCGACCAGCGGCTGGCTTTCCGGCAGTACGGTCAACTCGAAGTAGTGTGTGGCAAACAGCGTGTACGCGCGCAGGCCGGCCAAGCATTCCGCGGCAGCCCAGGCCAGCGACAGACCATCGAATGTGCTGGTGCCACGACCTACTTCATCCATCAGTACGAGGCTGCGATCCGTGGCGTTGTGGAGGATGTTCGCGGTCTCGCTCATTTCCACCATGAACGTGGACCGTCCCCCCGCCAGGTCGTCGCTGGAACCGATGCGAGTGAAAATGCGATCTACCAAGGACAGTTCGCAGCCGGCAGCCGGTACGAAACTGCCGATGTGGGCCATCAGTACGATCAAGGCAGTCTGCCGCATGTAGGTCGACTTACCGCCCATGTTCGGACCGGTGATTACCAGCATGCGGGTGGTGTCGTCGAGGCTCAGGTCGTTGGCCACGAAAGGCGTGGTCAGCACCTGCTCGACGACCGGGTGGCGGCCCTGGTTGATGCGCAGGCATGGCTCTTCCACGAAGCGCGGACGGTTCAGGTCAAGGTTCAGTGCGCGCTCGGCCAGATTACTCAGTACGTCCAGTTCGGCCAGTGCCGCAGCGGTATCCTGCAAGGGCGGCAAATGGCCAATGAGGTTTTCCAGCAACGCTTCATACAGGGATTTTTCCCGAGCCAGGGCACGGCTTTTGGCGGACAGGGCCTTGTCCTCGAACGCCTTGAGTTCGGGCGTGATGAAACGCTCTGCGCCCTTGAGCGTTTGCCGCCTGATGTAATCGGCCGGTGCCTGTTCGGCCTGTTTGCTGGGCAGTTCGATGAAGTAGCCATGTACGCGGTTGTAGCCCACTTTCAGGTGAGACAAACCGGTACGGGCTTTTTCCCGCGCTTCCAGATCGATCAGGAATTGCCCGGCGTTCTCGCTCAGCGAAAGGAGTTCGTCCAACTCGCTGTCATAGCCGGTCTTCAAAACGCCGCCGTCACGGATAACGGCGGGCGGGTTATCGATGATGGCCTTGGCCAGTAGGTCGGCCAGCTCTGGATAGGTGCCGGCAATGGCTGCCAGCTGCGCCAGATGCGGCGCTTCCAGTTCAGCCATGGCCATCTGCAGCTCGGGCAAGGCGGCCAGCGCATCGCGCAGGCGGGCCAGATCGCGCGGGCGGGCGTTTCGCAGGCCGATCCGAGCCAGAATCCGCTCGATGTCGCCGATTTCCTTGAGCTGCGGTTGCAGGCTCTCGAAGCGATAGCCCTCGAGCAGGCAACTGATCGAACCCTGACGGGCCTGCAGCACCTTGAGGTCACGCAGCGGGCGATTGAGCCAGCGCGTCAGCAGGCGGCTGCCCATGGCGGTCTGGCAGCGATCGATGACCGATTGCAAGGTGTTGTCGCGTCCGCCGGCCAGGTTGGTGTCCAGCTCGAGGTTGCGACGGCTGGCGCCGTCCAGCACGACCGTATCATCCAGGCGCTCGTGACGCAGGCTGCGCAGGTGGGGCAGGGCAGTGCGCTGAGTTTCCTTGGCGTAGCCCAGCAGGCAACCGGCTGCGCCGATGGCCAATGTGAGTTTTTCGCAGCCGAAACCCTTGAGGTCTTGCGTGGCAAACTGCTGACACAAGCTCTTGTGCGCGGTGTCGCGATCAAAGTCCCACGGTGCTCGACGGCGCGAGCCCTTGCGCTTTTCTGCCGGCAGCCCTTGCGGCCAATCGTCGGGAATCAGCAGCTCTACCGGATTGATCCGCTCAAGTTCCGCGAGCAGGTTTTCCCAGCCCGTCAATTCCATGACCATGAAGCTGCCACTGGTGATATCCAGCACCGCCAGGCCGAACAGGCGCTCGTCGCCCAATACCGCCGCGATGAGGTTGTCGCGGCGCTCGTCGAGCAACGCTTCGTCGCTCACGGTGCCCGGCGTGATGATTCGCACCACTTGACGTTCGACCGGCCCCTTGCTGGTAGCCGGGTCGCCGATCTGCTCGCAGATCACCACCGACTCGCCCAGCTTGACCAGCTTGGCCAGGTAGCCTTCGGCAGCGTGGTAGGGGATGCCGCACATAGGAATGGACTGCCCCGCCGATTGACCACGGGCGGTCAGAGTGATGTCGAGCATTTTGGCGGCTTTCTTCGCATCCTCGTAGAAGATTTCGTAGAAATCGCCCATTCGATAGAACATCAGCTGGTCGGGGTGCTGGCTTTTCAGCCTCCAGTACTGCTGCATCATCGGGGTGTGGTTAGAAAAATCGGACATTCAAGGACTTAGCTCGCGGGTGTCTTGAGGGACGTAAGGCAGGGCAGTAATAGTACAGGGATT
>JAQZAY010000504.1 GCA_029239415.1 Pseudomonas sp.
TCCAGGGTCTTGGAGTAGGCCGAGAAGCCGGCGACGATCATCTTCGGCTTGTGCTCGACGGCCAGGCGCTCGACTTCGTCGTAGTCGATCAGGCCGGTGTCGGTGTCGATGCCGTACTGCACGGCGTTGTACAGCTTGCCCGAGGACGACACCTTGGCGCCGTGGGTCAGGTGGCCGCCGTGGGCCAGGCTCATGCCCAGCAGGGTATCACCGGGTTGCAGCAGGGCCAGGTACACGGCGCTGTTGGCCGAGGAGCCCGAGTGTGGCTGGACGTTGGCGTAGTCGGCGCCGAACAGCTGCTTGGCGCGGTCGATGGCCAGTTGCTCGACCTTGTCGACGTGCTCGCAGCCACCATAGTAGCGCTTGCCGGGATAGCCTTCGGCGTACTTGTTGGTGAGGCCGCTGCCCTGGGCCTGCATGACGCGCTTGCTGGTGTAGTTCTCCGAGGCGATCAGCTCGATGTGATCTTCCTGGCGCTGGTCTTCGGCATTCATCGCGGCCAGCAGTGCGTCGTCGTAACCCTGGATCTGGTCTTGCTTGCTGAACATTGTCTCTCTCCCGGCAGCGATCATTTCTTGTCTGTAGGGTTCAATGACCCTTTGCAGCGATGGTATGACCGGCACGGGGCACCCAGATGCCTGCGCACGCCTCGCAATGGCGCGTTTACGACATTCGCGAGAAAGGGTTAGCAATAGGGGTATGCCAAGAACGACACGGACCCTGTGGGAGCTGGCTTGCCAGCGAATGGCCAGCACCGGCAACACCTTGACTACGGGGGCGCCCGGGAGATTCGCTGGCAAGCCAGCGCCCAAAGGCCCGGCAGGGATTCAGGTTGTATAGGCAACCCCTCGAACGATGGTTTAGAGTGCCTTTCTGCGTCGTTCACAGGACAGTGCCATGACAGACAAAAGCCAACAATTCGCCAGCGACAACTATTCCGGCATCTGCCCCGAAGCCTGGGCAGCCATGGAGCAGGCCAACCAGGGTCACGACCGCGCCTATGGCGACGACCAATGGACGGCCCGGGCCTCGGAATACTTTCGCCAGCTGTTCGAAACCGACTGCGAGGTGTTTTTCGCCTTCAACGGCACGGCGGCCAACTCCCTGGCCCTGGCCTCGCTGTGCCAGAGCTACCACAGCGTGATCTGCTCGGAAACCGCCCACGTCGAGACCGACGAATGCGGTGCGCCAGAATTCTTTTCCAATGGCTCCAAGCTGCTGACCGCGCGCAGCGTCGACGGCAAGCTGACCCCCGAGTCCATCCGCGAGGTCGCCCTCAAGCGCCAGGACATCCACTTTCCCAAGCCGCGCGTGGTCACGCTGACCCAGGCCACCGAAGTGGGCAGCGCCTATCGGCCGGACGAGCTCAAGGCCATCAGCGCCACCTGCAAGGAGCTGGGCCTGAACCTGCACATGGACGGCGCCCGCTTCAGCAACGCCTGCGCGTTCCTGGGCTGCACGCCGGCCGAGCTGACCTGGAAGTCCGGGGTCGATGTGCTGTGCTTTGGCGGCACCAAGAATGGCATGGCGGTGGGCGAGGCGATCCTGTTCTTCAATCGCGCCCTGGCCGAGGACTTCGACTACCGCTGCAAGCAGGCAGGGCAGCTGGCATCGAAGATGCGTTTCCTGTCGGCGCCCTGGGTCGGGCTGCTCGAGGATGGCGCGTGGCTGCGCCATGCGGCGCATGCCAATCACTGCGCGCAGTTGCTGGCCGGTCTGGTGAAGGATGTGCCGGGCGTCGAACTGATGTTCCCGGTCGAGGCCAACGGGGTGTTCCTGCAGATGCCCGAGGCGGCGATCGAGGCGCTGCGGGACAAGGGCTGGCGCTTCTATACCTTCATCGGCAGCGGTGGGGCGCGGTTCATGTGCTCGTGGGACACCGAGGAGGAGCGGGTGCGGGAATTGGCGGGGGATATCCGGGCGGTGCTGTCAGCCTGAGACCGCGTGTCCCCATTCGCTGGCAAGTCGGGGCGCCGAACCGCAGCGAATGGGGCAACGCCGGACTGTCAGGCTTCCCCGATCGTCCGGGCAATCACATCGACCGTGGCGCTGACCTGCTCTTGGTAACGGTCAAGCGTCTGTTGGTGCTCGCGCTTCAGATCGATCTGCTTGGAGCACAGGTTGAGTGCCGCCAGCACCAACAGCTTGTCGCCGATCAGGGTCGGGTACAGTCGCTTGGTGTCGGCCAGCGAGGCATTGAGCATCTGCACAGCCTGCGCCAGTGTCTGTTCCTGCCCTTCAGGCGCCTTGATCGAATAATCGCTGCCCAGGATCGACACGACATTGATCGGCTGCGCTTGCAGCGTCATGCGCTGACGGCGCCAGCGCTGGCGCGATCGACCAGGGCCTGGATGCGCGCGGCGGTGGCGCCGTTCTTCTCTTCCAGCTCCATCAGGTTCAGCTGCAGGCTGTCGTTCTCTTCCTTGGTCTGGGCCAGCTCCCGGGCCAGACGCTCGTTCTGCTCGCCCAGTTGAGTGTTCTTCTGCACCAGGTCATTGACCAGCTGCTCGAGTTGATTCAGGGATGATTCCAGCATGGGACGTTCTCGGTGGATGCAAAGGGCGCTCAAAGATAAAGAAAACCATGCGCCCTCGCCAGGGATATCGGGAGTGGAGGCCTTGGCCTGGTGCAGATTGACCGGC
>JAQZAY010000505.1 GCA_029239415.1 Pseudomonas sp.
AAGGACGAGGACTACATCTCGCACCTGCTGGTCGCCAACAGCCACGCCACGCTGCTGCTGTTCTCCAGCAAGGGCAAGGTGTACTGGCTCAAGACCTACGAAATCCCCGAGGCCTCTCGCGCCGCGCGCGGCCGTCCGCTGGTCAACCTGCTGCCGCTGGAGGAGGGTGAGCACATCACCACCATGCTGCAGATCGACCTCGAGGCCCTGCAGCAGGGCATCGGCGCCGACGAAGAGCTGGACGATGCCGAGGATTCGGTGATCGAAGGCGAGATCGTCGAGCCCGAGGAGATCGAGGAAGAAGAAGGCGACACGCCAGAGCTGGTCGCCGACCCGACCGGTGCCTATATCTTCATGGCCACCGCCTCCGGTACCGTCAAGAAGACCCCGCTGTCGCAGTTCGCCCGTCCTCGCTCCAGCGGCCTGATCGCCCTGAAGCTCAAGGAAGGCGACACCCTGATCGCCGCGGCCATTACCGACGGCGCCAAGGAGGTCATGATGTTCTCGGACGCCGGCAAGGTGATCCGCTTCGCTGAAAGCGTCGTTCGCACCATGGGCCGCAACGCCCGTGGCGTGCGCGGCATGAAGCTGGGCAAGGGCCAGCGCCTGATCTCCATGCTGATCCCCGAGTCCGGCGCGCAGATCCTCACCGCCTCCGAGCGTGGCTTTGGCAAGCGTACCCCGCTGTCCAAGTTCCCGCGTCGCGGGCGGGGTGGCCAGGGCGTCATCGCCATGGGCACCAAGGGCCGCAACGGCTTGCTGATCGGCGCCATCCAGGTGCAGGAAGGCGAAGAGATCATGCTGATCTCCGACCAGGGCACGCTGGTGCGTACCCGTGTCGGCGAAGTCTCGAGCCTGGGCCGCAACACCCAGGGCGTGACCCTGATCAAGCTGGCCAGCGACGAGACCCTGGTAGGCCTGGAGCGTGTCCAGGACCCTTCCGAAGAAGTCGGTGACGGGCTCATCGGGGAAGGCGAGGAGGGCGTCGTGACCGAGGCGACCGACGTGGCGCCTGACGGCGCGGGTGCCGACGAAGAGGCACCCCAGGAATAACAGCGCAACAACCCGGACGGGGCGGCCATGGTCGCCCCGTTGACTTCTTGGAACAGAGCGAGAGTGGATGTGAGCAAACGAGCCTTTAACTTCTGCGCAGGCCCTGCTGCGCTTCCCAGCGCTGTCCTGCAGCGTGCCCAGGCCGAGATGCTGGACTGGCACGGCAAGGGCCTGTCCGTGATGGAGATGAGCCATCGTAGCGACGACTACGTGGCCATTGCCGAAAAGGCCGAACAAGACCTGCGCGACCTGCTGTCCGTCCCTTCCAACTACAAGGTGCTGTTCCTGCAGGGTGGCGCCAGCCAGCAGTTTGCCGAGATCCCGCTCAACCTGCTGCCCGAAGGCGGCACCGCCGACTATGTCGAGACCGGCATCTGGTCGAAAAAGGCCATCGACGAGGCCCGCCGCTTTGGCCACGTCAACGTCGCCGCCAGCGCCAAGCCTTTCGATTACCTGGCCATCCCCGGCCAGAACGAGTGGAGCCTCACTCCCGGCGCCGCCTACGTCCACTACGCATCCAACGAGACCATCGGTGGCCTGCAGTTCGACTGGGTGCCGCAGACCGGTGACGTCCCGCTGGTGGTCGACATGTCGTCCGACATCCTCTCGCGCCCGATCAACGTCGCCGACTACGGCATGATCTACGCAGGCGCCCAGAAGAACATCGGCCCAAGCGGCCTGGTCGTGGTGATCGTGCGCGAAGACCTGCTCGGCCGTGCCCGCAGCAGCTGCCCGACCATGCTCGACTACAAGGTCGCCGCCGACAACGGCTCGATGTACAACACGCCGGCCACCTATTCCTGGTACCTCTCGGGCCTCGTGTTCGAATGGGTCAAGGAGCAAGGCGGGGTCGAGGCGATGGAGCAGCGCAACCGCGCCAAGAAGGAGCGGCTGTACGGCTTCATCGATAACAGCGAGTTCTACACCAACCCGATCAGCGTCAACGCCCGTTCCTGGATGAACGTGCCGTTCCGCCTGGCTGACGAGCGCCTCGACAAGGCTTTCCTGGCCGGTGCCGACGCCCGCGACCTGCTCAACCTCAAGGGCCATCGCTCGGTCGGCGGCATGCGTGCCTCGATCTACAACGCCCTCGGCCTGGATGCGGTCGAGGCCCTGGTCGCCTACATGGCCGAATTCGAGAAGGAGCACGGTTGATGTCGGAACACGAGCTCAAGGCGCTGCGCGTACGCATCGACAGCCTCGACGAGAAGATCCTCGAGCTGATCAGCGACCGCGCCCGCTGCGCCCAGGAAGTCGCCCGGGTCAAGACCGCCTCGCTGCCAGCTGGCGAAAAGCCGGTATTCTACCGCCCCGAGCGCGAAGCCCAGGTGCTCAAGCGCGTGATGGAGCGCAACCAGGGGCCTCTCGGCAACGAAGAGATGGCCCGGCTGTTCCGCGAGATCATGTCCTCGTGCCTGGCCCTCGAGGAGCCGCTCAAGGTCGCCTACCTCGGCCCGGAGGGCACCTTCACCCAGGCCGCAGCCATGAAGCATTTCGGCCACGCGGTGACCAGCCTGCCGATGGCGGCGATCGACGAAGTGTTCCGTGAAGTGGCGGCCGGCGCCGTCAACTTCGGCGTGGTACC
>JAQZAY010000506.1 GCA_029239415.1 Pseudomonas sp.
GATGCGCATTGTATGCAGTCTTGGCCGCTGCGTTGCGGCAACTTTATGCAACGCCATCGTGGGCCCGTTCGCAGTTATCAGGCGGGGAGTGCGGCCGCCCCTTGGCAAAGCCGCCGCCTGGTTCTAGATTGCCTGCAGCGCAGCCCGCGCCCAGTAAAAGGATTTATCGACCATGCTCGTTCGTCCGACGCTCGTGTTGCTCGTGCTGTGCAGCCTTTCCACTCAAGCGCTGAGCCAGGTGTACACCTGGGTGGACGAGAACGGCCAGAAGCATTTCGGCAGCCAGCCCCCGGCTGCCCAGCAGGTCGAGGCGGTGGCGATCAAGCCCGGCTACGCCGGTGAAACACGAGCGGCACCCTCTGCTGTACCCGCCCAGGCGGCACGGGGCGAGGCTGCGCCAGCCAAAACCTCGAGGCGCGACATGTGCCAGAGCGCCATGCGCTGGACGGTCATCGACCTCAAGAACCTGCATGAGATCGCCGAGGAGCGCAAAAGCGCCGGGCGCATCACCGCAGCCGAATACGCCCAGGCGCAGCAGAACCTGGCCGGCGTGGAGCAGCGGATCAGCCTGCAGGACTGCACCAGCAGCTCCGGTGAGAACCAGCAGCGCTATGAATGCTTGTCCAAGGGTGCCGGTGTGCTGGTGTGTTCCGGGCTGATGGCGGCGGCCATGGAGGGGGCGCAAAGCGAGGCCAGGTTGCGGGCTGAAAAGCCCTAGGCTGCGCCTTAGCGGTCAGACGGCCGGTTTTCCTTCTGCAATATATTTGTCATGCAATCTTCATAAGCTCGCCGCACCCTCCCTCCCGTTCGAGATTTCCATGAGCTTTGGTCGTTCGCTGCGTGCCCAATTGGTGTTGCTGATTGGCGGTGGCCTGGTGTTGATGTTGCTGATTGCGCTGGCTGGTTTTGCATTGTTGTCGCGCCAATTGGATGGCTATGGGGCGTTGCTCAGTGGCCCGCTGGAAGAAGCACGCCAGGTGGACGGCGCCAACCTGGCCTTCAAGATCCAGGTTCAGGAATGGAAGAACGTGCTCTTGCGCGGCGCCGACGAAGCACAGCGCAACCGTTACTGGCAGCAGTTCCAGGATGAAGAGCAACGGGTGCAGACGCGGATCGGCACGCTGATCGATACCGCAGACAGCGCCGAGCTGCGCCAGCGGCTGAGCGAGTTGCGCGCCGCCCACGCCGAGATGGGCCAGGCCTATCGCCGCGGTTACCAGGCCTTTGCCGCCGCAGGGTTTTCCGCCCAGGCTGGCGATGCGGCGGTCAAGGGCATCGACCGGGCCACCAGTGAGCAGCTGTCGCTGCTGGTCGACGAGTTGCACGCACGTAGCCAGGCGAGCGCCAGGCAGTTGAGTGAGAACGCCGAGCGCAGCGTGTTGTTCGGCAGCCTGGCGATGCTTGCGCTCGGCGTGCTGCTGGCGCTGTTCAGCGCCTGGCTGGTCAATCGCCGCATTACCAGGCCGCTGTTGCAGGCTACCGGGCAGCTCGAGCTGCTCAGCCGCGGGCAGTTCGGTGAGCGCCTGAGCGAAGGCCGTGAAGATGAGGTCGGGCAACTGGCCCAGGCGGCCAACCGCCTGCGCGAGTTCATGCAGGCGCTGTCACAGCAACTGCGTCGTGGTACCGGTGAGCTGGACGCCGCCACGCAGGAACTGAGCAGCGTGGCCGGGCATATCGGCCAGGGCATTCGCGAGCAGTTTTCCCGCACCGACCAGGTGGCCACGGCCATGCACCAGATGAGCGCCACGGCCGAGGAAGTGGCGCGCCATTCGGCCAGCGCGGCGCGGGCCGCCGCCGACGCCGACCAGGCCGCCCAGCAAGGCGAGGCGACCATGGCCAGTACCATCGCCACCATCGAGCGTCTGCATGGGGAAATCACCCGTACCGCCGAAGTGATCGGCCGGCTCGACACCGACAGCGAGCGTATCGGCGGGGTATTGGAAGTGATCCGCGGCATCGCCGACCAGACCAACCTGCTGGCCCTCAATGCTGCCATCGAGGCCGCACGCGCCGGTGAGGCGGGCCGTGGCTTCGCGGTGGTGGCCGATGAGGTGCGCAACCTGTCGTCGCGCACCGCCAGTTCGATCAGCGAGATTCATCAGTTGATCGCCAACGTGCAGGGCGCCTCCAAGGAGGCCAGCGCGGCGATCGCCACCGGAGCGCAGCAGAGTGCCGCCGGCCGTGCCCAGGTTGGCGTGGCCGGCGAGCGCCTGCACAGCATCACCCTGGCGGTGGAAGCCATCCGCGACATGAACCGGCAGATCGCCACGGCGGCGGAGGAGCAGACCTCGGTGGCCGAGGACATCGCCCGCAACCTCGCCGAGATCGTGTCCATCGCCCAGCGCAACGAGACCGACCTGCAGCGCAGCGAATCGGCGGGTCGCGCCATGCAGGGGCTGTCCGGTGACCTGTCGACACTGGCGGCGCGCTTGCAGCACTAATCAGGCACAGGAAGGAGAGGGCGGTGATCGCCCTCCTGAGCGGCGCTACACCTTGAACTGATCCATCAGCTTCATCTGCTGGTTGGCCAGGCTGTTGAGCTGGCTGCTGACCTTGGCCGATTCGGTGGCCTGTTCGGTCAGGGTTTCGGTCACCGTGCGGATGGCGGCGACGTTGCGGTTGACCTCTTCGG
>JAQZAY010000088.1 GCA_029239415.1 Pseudomonas sp.
AAGAGAGGGTGCGCTGCCATGCGACGACAGGACTTTCTGTGGATAACTCTGTGGGAAAGCCTGGGACAGACCGCTGTAGACGGCATGGATGAAAGCCTTGCGCCATCACCCTTGGCCTTGCTCTCACTGTGACGCTTCGAAATTGCCCCCAATCCGTGGGGAAAGGCCTGTGGATAACATGCGCATACCCTGCGCCAAGGCTTCTAGCTTGGGGCTTTGGCGGGTTTGTACGTTTTTTGATCAGTCGTTGCCAGTGCTTGCTGGCACCGCTCCTGGAGGGCATGCTGCGAGGCCTGCCGAGAGCAAACCACTGCGAAGGAGAACAGCATGACTTCCACTGTATTCATCACGGGCGCCACTTCTGGTTTCGGTGAGGCATGCGCGCGCCGCTTTGCCGAAGCGGGTTGGTCGCTGGTGCTCACCGGCCGCCGCCAGGAGCGCCTGGACGCGCTGTGCGCCGAGCTTTCGGCCATGACCAGGGTGCACGGCCTGGTACTGGATGTGCGCGACCGCAAGGCCATGGAAGAAGCGATCGCCTCGTTGCCGCCCGAGTTTGCCAAGCTGCGCGGGCTGATCAACAACGCCGGCCTGGCCTTGGGCGCCGACCCGGCGCAAAAATGCGACCTGGATGACTGGGAAACCATGGTCGACACCAACATCAAGGGCCTGATGTTCAGCACGCGCCTGCTGCTGCCTCGCCTGATCGCCCATGGCCGTGGCGCGACCATCCTCAACGTCGGGTCGGTAGCGGGCAACTATCCGTACCCGGGCAGCCATGTGTATGGCGGTACCAAGGCATTCGTTGGCCAGTTCTCGCTGAGCCTGCGCTGCGACCTGCAGGGAACTGGCGTGCGGGTGAGCAACATCGAGCCGGGCTTGTGCGAAAGCGAGTTCTCGCTGGTGCGCTTCGGCGGCGACCAGTCGCGCTACGACGCCACCTATGCCGGCGCCGAGCCGATCCAGCCGCAGGACATCGCCGAGACGATCTTCTGGATCCTCAACCAGCCGGCGCATATCAACATCAATAGCCTGGAGCTGATGCCGGTAAGCCAGTCCTGGGCTGGCTTTGCCATCGACCGCTCTGCCAAGGACTGACCTCAGGCCAGGCGCTGCAAGCCTTCGAGGCAGGTCGCCAGGTGATAGGGCGTGGTCGAGGGCATGTCATGCCGGCTGACCGCGCCGCTGGCGTCCCGGCATTCGTGCCAGCCGCCAGGGTGCAGGAACCGTTCCTCGAGCGCGGTCAGTTGCCCAAGTACCCTGGCCTGGCTGTCCGGGCGCAATGCCAAGGCGCGCAGGTACTCGGCCTGGGCCCAGATACGCTGGGTGGCGTCGAGCACCTGGCCCTCCACGGCGAGCATCGCCAGCACCGCGGTGTCCTTCACGCCAAAGCTTTCGGCATGGGGAAAGGCGCGGCTGATCGAGGCATGCAGCGCGCTGCCACGCAGCAGCCGCGAGGTGTCGAGCAGGTAGAACCACTCGAACTGGTGGCCGGGTTCGAACCAGTTGTCCACCGCCCCGCGAGGCTTTTCCAGCATCACCCCGTGCTGCGGGTCGATGAAGTGCGCCTGCAGGGCGTCGCACAGGTGCTCCAGGCGTGCTTGCACCGCAGCGTCGTCGCGCACCGCAAGTACCTGGAGGAAGGCCTCGGCCAGGTGCATCTGCGGGTTCTGCAGCGGGCCGCTGCCCAGGTCCGACCAGTCCTCGCCCAGGCTCGCCTCGAACAGGCCATCGGCGCGGGCAAAGCGCTCGTCCACCACACTGAGCGCCGCCTCCAGGGTGGACTCGACCAGCGGCTCGCGCACCTTGCCCCAGTAATGGGCGCAGGCGAAGACGATGAAGGCGTGGGTATAGAGGTCCTTGCGCCGGTCCAGCGGCTGGCCCTGGGCGTCGATGCTGTAGAACCAGCCGCCATGCTCGGCGTCGTGGAAATGCCGGCGCAGTGATCGAAACAGGGCTGCGGCGCGTTCTGCGGCGCCAGGCTGGCTGATGCGGCTGCTGAACAGGTAGAGCTGGCGCGCGCAGGCCATGGCCCGGTAGCGCTGCACCGGCAATGGCTGCTGCTGGTCGTCGAGCGCCTCGAAGGGCAGCGCCAGGTCCGCGTTCCAGCCCGGCCCTTGCCACAGTGGCACGATGCGCTCGGCCAGGTGCCGGCTGAATCGGTCGAGGCGGGTTTGCAATTCAGGCGGGAAAGGGCGGGGGTCGGACATGGAAGCGCTCGTCGCTATCGGGCAATGCGCGCAATGGTAGCAGGAATGCGCCGCCTGCACTTATGGCGCCCGGCCTAGGCCGGGGGGTGCAAGCCCTGCCAGTGCCGCGCCCCGACGAAGATGAAGCGCAGCTGCTGGGTGATCTTCTCTTGCGGGCTGATCGCCAGCGGATCGCCGGGTGCCGGGCTGTCGATCAGCTCGGGCAAGGTGGCGAAGACGGTCTTGACCACCAGGTCCGCCATCACCGTCAACGCGTCGGCGTCCAGGTGCTTCCAGCGCGGCATGCGCGACAGGTCGGTGGCCAGGTCGCTGCTGATGTCCTGGCGCAGGCGGCCGATCGCCTGGCGCACTACCTGCGAGCCGCCATATTGCTCGCGAGCCAGGAACAGGAACTGCGCCCTATGCGCGGCGACCACATCGAGAAAGATGCGCACCGAGGCATCGGTGATCCCGCCCAGCTCGAACTCGTTCTTGCGCACCAGGCGGATCGTCTGGCGAAACGTCGCGTCGATCTCGCCGACCAGCGCCAGGCCCAGCGCGTCCATGTCGGTGAAGTGCCGATAGAAGCCGGTGGGCACTATGCCCGCTGTCCTCGCCACTTCGCGCAGGCTGATGCCACCAAAGCCCCGGCCACTCTCCATCAGCTGACAGGCAGCATCGAGCAAGGCCTGGCGGGTCTGTAGCTTTTGTTCGGCACGCGGCAGCATGAGTCAGGTATCGATGGCGGTACGGGCCAGCACTCTAGATAAAAAAACGAAGCCCGGTCAATGGACCGGGCTCGGGAGGGGGAGGTTACGCTAGCCAGGCAGGCGGTCTCGGGCATGGCGATCAGCCTGCACGGCTGATTTCGACCAGGCGGTCGGAGCCACCCTCGGCGATGCGGTCATTGCGCTCGATCAGGCGGTCGGAGCCACCTTCGGCGAGTGGGTCAAGCGGTTGGCTGATGCCGATCGAGCTGGAACGGGACTCGGCGCTCAGGTGCAGGTCGGCAGCCGGCAGGGCGAAGGCATTGGCGGCCAGGATGGACAGGGACAGGCTCAGCAGCAGTTGGCGTTTCATGATCAGTGCTCCTCGGGGGACGCTGGAAAGTGGCTACGAGGGCAATTCTACGCTGGGTGGCCGCACAAGGAAGTTCATACCGGTAATGGTAACCATCGACGCCATCGATAGTGGCCCGGAACCGCTCTGGGACCGCGTTTGCGAGGGGAGAGGCGCGGCAGCCGCAAAAAAAACACCGCTGATAGGCTGCGTGATTAAACCCCAGGGGCTTTCATCAGTCCGACATATCATGTGCCAATGGTGCACACACGCTGAGCCATGCAGTCATCAGGAGAAATACGCAATGACGCGCCCCGCCAGAATCATTTCCTGGATTTTCGCCAGCCTGCTCGTGCTTGTCGCGGTGCTGGTGGTGGTCATCGCCACGTTCGACTGGAACCGCGTGAAGCCGTTCCTCAACGAGAAGGTCTCGGAGGCCTTGAACCGACCCTTCGCGATCAACGGCAACCTCGACGTGAAATGGCAACGCGAGCCTGAAGAGGGCGGCTGGCGCGCCTGGGTACCCTGGCCGCGGTTCATCGCCGATGACCTGACCCTGGGCAACCCCGACTGGCTCAAGGAGCCGCAGATGGTCGGCCTTGAACATGTAGAGTTCCGCCTGTCGCCCGTGCCGCTGATCTTCCAGCAGATCGTCATCCCGCGCATCGACCTCACCAAGCCCACGGCTTCCCTCACGCGCCTGGCCGATGGCCGCGCCAACTGGACCTTCGATTTCGGTCCCAAGGATGAAAGTGCCGAGCCCTCCAAGTGGGTGCTGGACATCGGGGCCATCGGTTTCGACCAAGGCAATGTCAGCTACGACGACCAGACCCTGAAAGCCGACGTGAAGGTACAGATCGACCCGCTGGGCAAGCCGATCCCGTTCAGCGAGATCATGGGCAAGGCCAGCTCGGACAAGGCGGGCGGGGCCCAGGACTACGCCTTTGGCCTCAAGGCGCAAGGCCGCTACAAGGGCCAGCCGGTCTCGGGCACTGGCAAGATCGGCGGCCTGCTGGCGCTGCAGGGTGCCGACGAGCCCTTCCCCTTGCAGGCCGACGTGCGTATCGCCGATACCCATGTGGTGCTTGCCGGCGCCCTGACCGATCCACTGCATCTCGGCGCGCTCGACCTGCGGCTGCGCCTGTCGGGTGCCAGTCTGGGCAACCTGTATCCGCTGACCGGCGTGACCCTGCCTGACTCGCCGGCGTATTCCACCGACGGTCACCTGATCGCCAACCTGCAGGACCCCAAGGGCGCGACGTTCCGCTACGAGGGCTTCAACGGCAAGATCGGCGACAGCGATATCCATGGCGACCTGGCCTTCGCCTCGACCGAGCCACGGCCCAAGCTGTCCGGCAAGCTGGTGTCCAACCAGCTGCTGTTCAAGGACCTGGCGCCGCTGATCGGTGCAGATTCCAATGCCGAGCAGAAAGCCCGGGGCGGTGCCAGCAAGCAGCCCGCCGACAAGGTGCTGCCGGTCGAGGAGTTCCGCACCGACCGCTGGCGCGCCATGGACGCCGACGTCACTTTCAGCGGCAAGCGCATCGTCCACAGCGAGGAGCTGCCGTTCAAGGACCTGTCTGCCCATGTGCTGCTCGAAGACGGCCTCCTGCGCTTGGCGCCGCTGCGCTTTGGCGTGGCCGGTGGCAATCTCGACGCCCGCATCCGCCTTGACGGGCGCAGCATGCCCCTGCAAGGGCGCGCGCAGCTGACCGCTCGCGGTTTCAAACTCAAGCAGCTGTTCCCGACCTTCGCGCCCATGCAGACCAGCTTCGGCGAGCTCAATGGCGATGCCGACCTGACAGGCCGGGGCAACTCGGTCGCGGCGCTGCTCGGCACGTCCAGTGGCGACTTGCGCCTGCTGATCAACGATGGCGCGATCAGCGGCAGCCTGATGGAGATCGCCGGGCTCAACGTCGGCAACTACGTGGTGGACAAGCTGTTCGGTGACGAGGAAGTGAAGATCAACTGCGCGGCGGCCGATGTCGGGATCAAGGACGGCCTGGCCACGACGCGCCTGTTCCTGTTCGACACCGAGAACGCCATCATCCATGTCGACGGTACCGCCAACTTCGCCAACGAAAGGCTGGACCTGAAGATCGCTCCCGAGTCCAAGGGCGTGCGGCTGTTCTCGCTGCGCTCGCCGCTCTACGTGCGCGGGTCGTTCGCCAACCCGAGTGCCGGTGTACAAGCCGTGCCCCTGGCGCTGCGCGGGGCGGGGATGATTGCCCTGGGCGTAACCGTAGGCCCGGCAGCCGGGCTGCTGGCCCTGATCGCCCCCAGCGGTGGCGAGCCCAACCAATGCTCGCCCCTGCTGGAGCGGATGAAGGCCGGCAAGGCGCCGCGGGAGGTCAAGGCGAAGTCCTAGACATGAAAAAGGCCAGCAAATGCTGGCCTTTTGGCAAAATCCTGTCGTGTTTCATAACCCCTGCAAAAGGTCCGCCATGTCATCGGCGTGCTCTTCTTCCTGGGCCAATATGTCCTCGAAGATGCGCCGGGTAGTTGGGTCCTTCTCGCCGATGTACTGGATGATCTCGCGGTAGCTGTCGATCGCGATTCGCTCGGCCACCAGGTCTTCGAGCACCATTTCCTTCAGCGTGGCGCCGGCAACGTACTGGGCGTGCGAGTTGCGGCTCAGGTTGTCGGGGTTGAAGTCGGGTTCGCCGCCGAGCTGCACGATCCGCTCGGCCAGGCGGTCGGCGTGCTCGAGCTCCTGGTTGGCGTGCTCGAGGAATTCATCGGCGGCGACGCTGGCCTTCACGCCGCTGGCCATGAAGTAGTGGCGCTTGTAGCGCAGGGCGCAGACCAGCTCGGTGGCCAGCGATTCATTGAGCAGGCGCAGGATTTCATGGCGGTCGGCACTGTAGCCTTCGGTCACGGCGCCTTGCTCGACATGCTGTCGGGCCCGTTCGCGCAGGGTCTGCACGTCGGTCAGCTCCAGGTTTCTCATGTTCGGTCTCCGGTCGATCAGGTCGGGTCAATCACGGTGTCTCGAGAAGATCAGGCGCCAGGCGCGGCTTGCCTGTCTTCTTCGCGTTGTTTGCAGGTCTTGAAGCCCTTGGCATCGACGTGGCCGGTGGCATCGAAGCGCACGTAGTAGGGCTGCTGCTTGCCGTCGCGGTTGAGGATGTAGTCGTTGCAGGTGCCCCCGTTCGGCAGGTCGATCACGAACGACGGGCTGCCGCCGATGGCGATGACTTTCTGCATGGTCATGCCATGCTCGACCTGCTTGACCAGCGGCTGGTCACGGTAGGTCACGTAGTCCACCGGGTTTTCCGGACGGCTGCCGCAGGCTGCCAGGGTGGCGCTGGCCAGAAGGATTGCCAGGGTCTGCTTGTACATGGTTCCGCTCCTTGCTCAAGGTTCGTTCAGCTTTGAACCGCGTGCGGCGCCAGGAGTTCGATTGCGCACATGCCTGGCAGCCCGTAATGTTGGCGACTGGCCACTGGGCAGGAAAGCGGCATGAACAAGGATCTGGCCACGCGTTATCCACTGGTGCTGGTGCCGGGCATGCTCGGTTTCGTGCGCCTGGGGCTGTACCCCTACTGGTACGGCATCGTCCCGGCGCTGCGTCGCGGCGGGGCGCAGGTCTTCGCGGTGCAGGTTTCCCCGCTGCATGGCGAATCGGTGCGCGGCGAGCAACTGCTGGCGATCATCGAAGACATCTGCCAGCGCAGCGGCGCCCCCCGGGTCAACCTGCTCGGCCACAGCCAGGGCGCCCTGACCGCTCGCTACGCCGCGGCCAAGCGTCCTGACCGGGTCGCGTCGGTGACCTCCATCGCCGGCCCGAACCATGGTTCGGAACTGGCCGACTACCTGGAGCGCAAAGCGCCGAGGAATTCCCCGCAAGGGCGCGTGCTGCAGGCGCTGCTGCATGGGCTGGCGGTGCTGATGGGCTGGCTGGAAACCGGCTGGCGCCGCGAGCGCCTGCCGCTCGATGCACACGCCTCGCACCAGGCCCTGACCAGCGCCGGGGCGGCCCTGTTCAACCAGGCCTATCCACAGGGACTGCCGACCACCTGGGGCGGCGAGGGGCCTGGCGAAGTCAACGGCGTGCGCTACTACTCCTGGTCAGGTACCTTGCAGCCAGGGCTTACCGACCAGGGCCGCAATCGCTTCGACGGCAGCAATCGCTTCTGCCGCCTGTTCGCCCGCACCTTCGTCAAGGAGCCGGGCCAGTGCGACGGCATGGTCGGACGGTTCAGCTCGCACCTGGGCCAGATCATCGGCGATGACTACCCGCTGGACCACCTGGACATCGTCAACCAATCGCTGGGGGCCGTGGGCAAGGGCGCCGAGCCGGTGCGGCTGTTCACCGAACATGCCGCCCGGCTCAAGGCCGCGGGTCTGTAGGCAAGGTGCAGGCCCTCGAAGCGGCTGGCCGAGTGCCGGCAAGCCCCTATGCCTGCCCCCAGAAGGCTGGCAGACTGCGCGTTTTCCGCAGTTGCCTGCCGAGGTTGTATGACCTTCACTGCCCGCCAGATCACCCTGGCAAGCTGGATCATTGTCTTTACCGGGCTGTTGCTGGTCCTGCCGCTCAAGTTGCTCCCCAGCCTGCTTGCCGGCTTGCTGGTGTTCGAGCTGGTCAACATGCTCACCCCGCGCCTGCAGCCCCTGATCGCCGGGCAACGCGCGCGCTGGCTGGCGGTCGCCCTGCTGGGCACGCTGGTGGTCAGCAGCCTGACCCTGCTGTTTGCCGGGGCATTCAGCTTCCTGTTGCACGAGGCGGAAAACCCTGGCGCTTCGCTCGACCGTTTCATGATCCTGGTCGACCAGGCCCGCGGCCAGCTGCCCCCATTCATCGACGCCTACCTGCCGGCCAGCGCCGCCGAATTCAAGGTGGCCATCGGCGACTGGCTCAAGACGCACCTGGGCGAGCTGCAACTGGTAGGCAAGGGCGCGGCGCACATGTTCGTCACCTTGCTGATCGGCATGATCCTGGGCGCCATCGTCGCGCTGCAGCGAATCCCCGACCTGACCCGGCGCAAGCCCCTGGCCGCGGCGCTGTTCGACCGTCTCAACCTGCTGGTCAAGGCGTTTCGCAACATCGTCTTCGCGCAGATCAAGATCTCGCTGCTCAACACCTTCTTCACCGGCATCTTCCTGGCCGTGATCTTTCCGCTGTTCGACGTGCACCTGCCGCTGACCAAGACCTTGATCGTGCTGACCTTCCTGCTCGGCCTGCTACCGGTGATCGGCAACCTGATCTCCAACACCCTGATCACCATCGTCGGGCTGTCGCTGTCGATCTGGGTGGCGATTGCCGCGCTGGGCTACCTGATCGTCATCCACAAGGTCGAGTACTTCCTCAACGCGCGGATCGTCGGCGGGCAGATCAGCGCCAAGTCGTGGGAGCTGCTGCTGGCGATGCTGGTGTTCGAGGCAGCCTTCGGCCTGCCAGGGGTGGTGGCAGGGCCGATCTACTATGCCTATCTCAAGAGCGAGTTGCGGCGCGTGGAGCTGGTCTAGGAGCAGCTCGCAACTTGCCGCTAGAAAACGCCGTAGCGTTTTCGGGCCTCGATGGCCAGCCCGCTGCCGATGCTGCCGAAGATGTTGCCCTCGACATGGCGGGCGTTGGGCAGCATGGCCGCGACGCTCTGGCGCAGGGCGGGAATGCCGCTGGAACCGCCGGTGAAGAACACCGTGTCGACCTGGGCGACCCCGACGCCGGCCTTGGCCAGCAGCTCGGTGACGCTGCCACGCACGCGCTCGAGCAGGCTGTCGATGGCGTCCTCGAACAGGGTGCGGGTCAAGTCCACGCTGAGCGCAGGCTCGATACGGCCCAGGTCGACCTGGCGGCTTTCGGCGTGGGTGAGCTCGATCTTGCTCGCCTCGACTTCCATCGCCAGCCAGTGCCCGGCGCGCTGGTCGATGAGCTTGAACAGGCGGTCGATGCCCAGGGTGTCCTCGATGTCGTAGCGCATGCTGCCCAGCGACAGCTGGGACTTTTGCGAGTACACCGAATTGATGGTGTGCCAGGTGGCAAGGTTCAGGTGGTAGCTGGTGGGCATCAGGGCCTGGCTCTTCATCCGGCTGCCATAGCCGAACAGCGGCATCACGCCTTGCAGGCTGAGCTGCTTGTCGAAGTCGGTACCGCCGATGTGCACGCCGCCGGTGGCGAGGATGTCGGCGTGGCGGTCGTCGAGCAGGTGGCGCTCGGGCGCCAGGCGCACCAACGAGAAGTCCGAGGTGCCCCCGCCGATGTCGACGATCAGCACCAGCTCTTCGCGGTCGATGCCCGACTCGTAGTCGAAGGCGGCGGCGATGGGCTCGTACTGGAAGGAGACGTCCTTGAAGCCTATCTTGCGGGCGACTTCGGCCAGGGTGTTCTCGGCTTCCTGGTCGGCCGCCGGATCATCGTCGACGAAGAATACCGGACGGCCCAGCACCACTTGGTCGAAAGCACGGCCGGCGTTGGCTTCGGCGCGGTTCTTGAGTTCGGCGATGAACATCCCCAGCAGGTCCTTGAACGGCAGGGCGGTGCCCAGCACGCTGGTGTCGTGCTTGATCAGCTTGGAGCCGAGCAGGCTCTTGAGCGAGCGCATCAGGCGGCCTTCGTAGCCTTCCAGGTATTCGTGCAAGGCCAGCCGGCCGTACGCCGGGCGGCGCTCTTCGATATTGAAGAAGACCACCGACGGCAGGGTGATCTTGCCGTCTTCCAGGGCGATCAGCGAATCGACGCCTGGGCGGTGCCAGCCAACCGTGGAATTGGAGGTGCCGAAGTCGATGCCGCAGGCGCGGGCCGGGGATACGTCAGACATTGCGGGATGCTTCCGGAGGCAAAACGGCCGCGCATTTTATGCCAGTGGCCCACAGAATCAAGACCGATTGTCTGCGTGTGGCACAGCCAACGACACCTTGAAAGGCTATGCTTGGTCCCTATCTTCTGATGCAGTGAACATTTTGATGGTGATGGCGTAGATGGACTTCAAAGACTATTACAAGATACTGGGCGTCGAGCCGACGGCGGATGACAAGGCGATCAAGGCCGCCTACCGCAAGCTGGCGCGCAAGTATCACCCTGACGTCAGCAAGGAGCGTGACGCCGAGGACAAGTTCAAGGAGGCCAACGAGGCCTACGAGGCCTTGAGCAGCCCGGAAAAACGCGCCGAATACGACCAGATTCGCAAGTACGGCCAGCACGGCCGGCCGTTCCAGGGACCGCCCGGCTGGGAAAGCCGCGGCCCTGGCGCCGGTGCCGGTGGCTTCGAGAATGGCGATTTCTCCGACTTTTTCAGTTCGATCTTCGGTGCCCGTGGCGGCAGCCCCTTTGGTCGTGGTCAGCAACGCAGCACGGGCAGGCGAGGGCAGGACGTGGAAATGGAACTGGCGGTCTTCCTGGAGGAGACGTTGAGCACCGAGTCGAAGAAGATCAGCTTCCAGGTGCCGCAGTACAACGGCAATGGCCAGCGCACCGGGCACACCACCAAGACACTGAACGTGAAGATCCCGGCCGGGGTCAGCGATGGCGAGCGCATCCGTCTCAAGGGCCAGGGCGCCCCAGGGGCTGGAGGCGGGGCCAATGGCGACCTGTTCCTGACCATCCGCATGGCGCCGCATCCGCTGTTCGATGTCGAAGGACACGACCTGATCATCACCGTGCCCCTGGCACCGTGGGAAGCGGCCCTGGGCACCAAGGTGGCGGTCCCCACCCTTACCGGCAAGATCAACCTGACCATCCGTCCCGACAGCCAGAGCGGCCAGCGGCTGCGGGTCAAGGGCATGGGGCTGGCCGACAGGCAGGGCCAGCGTGGCGACCTGTATGCCCAGCTCAAGGTGGTCATGCCCAGCCACTCCGACGCCGCCACCCGCGAGCTGTGGAGCAGGCTGTCGGAGCAAGCGGCTTTCAACCCGAGGACTCAATGGAGTAGTTGACCATGAGCAGCACCCTGATCGTTCAGCTGGACATGCGAACCCTTTGCCAGGAGGCCGATCTTTCGGCTGACTGCGTGATCGAGATCGTCGAGCACGGCATCGTCGAACCTTCGGGGCGAACACCGGAGGACTGGTTGTTCGACGACCAGGCCCCGGTGCTGCTCAAGCGCGCGGCCAAGCTGCACCACGAGCTCGAGCTGGAGTGGGAAGGCGTGGCGCTGGCGCTGGAACTGCTCGATGAAGTGCGGCTCCTGCGCAGCGAGAACGAGATGCTCAGGCAGCGCCTGGGCCGCTTCACGCAGATGTAGCCCCTGCCGGGCGCGGTGACTCTTGCTGATCCAGCATCAGCTGCATGAACGTCAGGTCCAGCCAGCGCCCGAACTTCACCCCTACCTGCGGCATCTGCCCGGTCACCACGAACCCGTAGCGCTCGTGCAGGCGGATCGACGCGGCGTTGCCGCTCTCGATGGCGGCGACCATCACATGCTTGCCACATGCCTTGGCGCGTTCGATCAGGGCGGCCATCAACACTGGCCCCAGGCCCTTGCCACGCTGGTCTGCGCGGACATACACCGAATGCTCGACGCTGTAGCGGAACCCTTCGAATGGCCGCCAATCGCCGAACGAGGCATAGCCGAGCACGCCGCTGTCGTCCACCGCCACCAGGATCGGGTAGTCCTGCTGCTGGCGCGCCTCGAACCAGGCCTGGCGGTTGGCCAGGTCGACCGGTTGCTCGTTCCAGATGGCCGTGGTGTTGAGCACGGCGTCGTTGTAGATATCGAGGATGCCCGGCAGGTCCAGGGGCAGGGCATCGCGGATCGAATGAGTCATGACAGCTTCTCGCAAGGGGAATGGCTGCAGGTTAAAGGGTTACCAGCCTGCGCACACCTTCGGGCTGCATGTTTCACCACGTCCGCGCGGGACGATCTCGCCCCGCGACATCACCAGGTACTGGCGCAACGCCTTGCGTGGAGCACCCTGGCACTGCTGCGAGTTATGCGATGCCGGTCGTCCTGTCACTG
>JAQZAY010000507.1 GCA_029239415.1 Pseudomonas sp.
GCCACTCGGCAACACGCAGGGCAACAAGTCCTCGACCCACGCGAACCCGACCTTGTCATACAAGGCCCGCGCTGCGGCATTGGACTTGAGGACCGTCAGCTCGATCGCCTCGAACCCCAGCCGCTTCCCGTGCTCGATCACCGCATGCAGCAGCAGCGCGCCGTATCCGCGACGGCGATAGCCCTGCTTGACCTGCATGCCCAGGATACCGATCAGCGGGCGCCCGCCCTTGCGGCAGAAACTCTCGGGATACGCCTCGGCCGACGCGAGGATCAAGCCGTCCTGCTCGATCACATACAGCGGCCAGTCATTGGCGACCACTTGTGCCAGGGCGCGGGCCACGGCGTATTTGGGCGGGGGCGTGGCCCGTGTCGAAAACAAGCCTTCGCCATTAACTTCGCAAAACAGGTCGTAGAAACTCTCCAGGTCCTGGAGGCTGATGGCGCGAACTTGCATGAGGGCTCACCGTTATCCATAGCGGTCTGCCGAGATTACTGGATCGGACGGGCTGCGCAAAAGCGGGTAGCACAACACGAGCGGGCCGCTACAGTAAAAACGTGCCATCCACACGGAACCTTCGCCATGCGCAACCTGATCGCCATCGCCTTGCTGCTCGGCAGCACGGCCGTCGTCGCAGAGCCCAAGTGCACCACCGCCGAACGCAGCACCTGGCAAGACCAGGATCAGTTCCAGGCCAGCCTCAAGGAGCAGGGCTACCGCATCAACAAGTTCAAGGTCACCAAGGGCAACTGCTACGAGATCTACGGCTTCGACAAGGATGGCCGCAAGGTCGAGATCTACCACGACCCGGTCACCGGAAAGGCGGTCAAGACCGAAATCGAGGACTGATGCCCAGCGCCACGGTGCGCCTCTGGGACCCGCTGCTGCGCGTGTGCCACGGGTCCCTGGCGGTGGTGTTCTTCGCCAATTACTTCTTCAACGAAGAAGGGGATGACTGGCACCAGTGGCTGGGCTACTACGCCTGCGCCTGCCTGGCTGTGCGCATGGCCTGGGGCTTCGTCGGGCCGCCGAGCGCGCGGTGGGCGGACTTCTGGCCGACGCCGGCGCGCCTGGTGGTGCACGCCCGGTCCGTGCTGCGCTGGCAGCCATTTCACCGCATGGGCCATACACCGCTGGGTGCGCTGGTCATGGTGCTGATGATGAGCTGTGTCGCCGGGCTTGGCCTGACCGGCTGGCTGTCGCGGGAAGTCGACGCGCTGTGGGGCGCGGACTGGCCGCTGGAGATCCACGGTTTCCTGGCAGATGCCTTGCTGGCGCTGGTCTGCCTGCACGTGCTGGCGGCCATCGTCGAGAGCGTGCGCCTGCGCGAGAATCTGCCGCTGTCGATGCTCACCGGGCGCCGGCGCCTGCGCGACGATGACCCCCCTCCCTGAAGGCCCTGGCTTTTGAACCCCGCCATCTACCCTTAAGATGTGTCCGAACGCGTACGGGTGTAGTCTCACCCTCTATTCAACGGTACGCCGCCCGCCACGGCGCGCGTGCCCTGCCTTAACACCTGAAGAGGTACAGACATTGGCCATCATTCATCCTAAAGTCCGCGGTTTCATCTGCACCACGACCCACCCGAAAGGCTGTGAGCTCAATGTCCGTGACCAGATCGAAGCCACCCGCAAGCTGGGTGTGCGCGAGGATGGGCCGAAGAAGGTCCTGGTGATCGGTGCTTCCAGCGGCTACGGCCTGGCGGCGCGCATCACCGCAGCGTTCGGCTTCAAGGCCGATACGCTGGGCGTGTTCTTCGAGAAACCCGGCACCGAGACCAAGCCGGGCACCGCGGGCTGGTACAACGCCGCGGCCTTCGACAAGTTCGCCAAGGCCGAAGGCCTGTACAGCAAGTCGATCAATGGCGACGCCTTCTCCGACGAGGCCCGCGCCAAGGTCATCGAGCTGATCAAGACTGAAATGGGCGGCCAGGTCGACCTGGTCATCTACTCGCTGGCATCCCCCGTGCGCAAGCTGCCGCAGACCGGCGAGCTGGTGCGCTCGGCGCTCAAGCCGATCGGCCAGCCGTACAAGTCGACCGCCATCGACACCAACAAGGACACCATCATCGAGGCGTCGATCGAGCCTGCATCCGAGCAGGAAATCGCCGACACCGTCACCGTCATGGGTGGACAGGACTGGCAACTGTGGATCGATGCCCTGGCGGACGCCGGCGTGCTGGCCGAGCAGGCACGCACCGTGGCCTTCAGCTACATCGGCACCGAGATCACCTGGCCGATCTACTGGCACGGCGCCCTGGGCAAGGCCAAGCAGGACCTGGACGAGACCGCCAAGCGCCTGGACAAGAAAGTCGGTGGCGGCGCCAATGTCGCAGTGCTGAAATCCGTGGTCACCCAGGCCAGCTCGGCCATCCCGGTGATGCCGCTGTACCTGTCCATGGTCTTCAAGATCATGAAGGAAAAGGACGTCCACGAAGGCACCGGCGACCAGCTCAACCGCCTGTTCCGCGAGCGCATGTACCGCGAGGACGGCGCGCCGGCCCAGGTCGACGAAGAAGGCCGCCTGCGCCTGGACGACTGGGAACTGCGCGACGACGTACAGGATGCCTGCAAGGCACTGTGGCCACAGGTGACCACCGAGAACCTGTTCGAGCTGACCGACTACA
>JAQZAY010000089.1 GCA_029239415.1 Pseudomonas sp.
CAGGCTGACAACGGGGGATGCTTGACCGCGCTTGCGCACCAGATTGATCGCGCCACCGGGACTGCCGGTGCCCTGCAAGAGGCCGGAAGCGCCGCGCAAGATCTCGACGCGGTCGAAGAATATCAGGTCCTGCGTAGCCCAGTTGCCCAGTGAATAGTTGTTGCGCTGGATCGGCACGCCGTCGTATTGCCAGTCATCGATCTGGAAACCTCGGGAAGTCACCACCATGCCGGGACCGATCCCCTGGGCCCCGACCAGGCCGGTGGTGCGGTTTAGCGCGTCCTTGAGGTCGGTGATGCCCTGGTCGTCCAACTGCTGACGGGTGATGACCGTGACCGACTGCGGAATTTCCTTGAGGGTATGGATGCCCTTGCCCAGCGTCACTGCGCGGGCGGCGTAGGAGCCACTGCCTTCGGTGGTGGTTTCCAGGTAGCCGCTGGTGATGCGGGTGCTGCCCAGCTCGAGTACCCCGTCTTGCCTGGGAACAGTGGCCACGCTGAAATGCCCGCTGGCGGTGACCCGGAGTTGCAGGCCGCTGCCGGCCAGGGCTGTGTTCAGTGCTTGCTCGGTGGTCATCTGGCCAATGACCGCCGGCGCCTGCTTGCCGCGTACCAGCTCAGGCTCCAGGGCGATGATCTGGCTGCTCTGGCTGGCGATGCGGTTGAGCGTACTGGCAAGGCTCGCTGCGGGCAGGTTGAATGAGAAGGTCTGGGCCTGTGCGAGCGTGCTGAGACTGCTCAAGGCGAGGACGAAGGGCAGGGCGCGGGGCCAGGGGTTGTGCACGGTTATCTCCCGATTGAATTGGCTGTCAGGAGATAGGTGCAACGAGAGGCAAAAACCGGACATGCCTGCGAATGATTTTCACTCTTTATTTTTTCACAGGGGTCTGCGGACTGATCAGCGTCAGCCATGGGCCGTAGCGCTCCACGCGGATCGGCAAGGATTCGGCCAAGGCCGACAAGGCCCTTTGCGGCTGGTCCAGGGGGAACACGCCTTGCACCCGTAGCCCGTGTATTTCGGGGGCGATGCGCAAGTAGCCGGGCTGGTAGGGACGCAGCGCATCGATCACCGCGTGCAAGGGCACGTCGAGCACCTCGAGCTTGCCTTCAAGCCAGGCGGCACGATATCGCTGGTCGGTGTTCAGGCGCTCGATGCCGGTTGCGCTGAGCAACGCTGCCTGGCCTTGGAGCAGGTCCTCATGACGCTCATCGGCAAGACTGGCGCGCACGCTATGCTCAAGCACTACCACGCGGGTGGCGTGGGTTTCCTGGCTGACCAGGAAGCGCGTGCCCAGTGCCTGCACCTGGCCGTGCGCGGTTTTCACGCGCAAAGGGCGAAGCGGGTCGGCGGCCACCTGGATCAACAGTTCGCCACGCAGCAGCAGCACCAGGCGTTGATGGCCGTCGAAGCGCAGGTCGACGGCGCTGGCGCTGTTCAGGCTCAAGCGGCTGCCATCGGCCAGGGTGACGGTGCGCCGCTCGCCGCTGGCGGTGTGCACGTCAGCGAGCCGATTCTGCACCGTGTCGCTGCGCCAGCCGGCCCATAGCCCACTCCCGAGCAGGCCGAGACCGGCCAGGCTGCGCAACACCTCGCGCCGAGATCGGGTGGGTTGCAGCAGCAGGCGGCGCGTGCCGATGGCCTGGCCGCCTGCGTGTCGCTCCAGCTCGCGAAGCGCCGCGCAGGACGTGCCCAGGCGCTGTTGCAGCCGGTCCCAGGCCTGCTGGTGGGCCGGATCCTGCCGCAGCCAGTGCTCCAGGCGCTGCAACAGGACGCTGTCGGGGGCGCGGGCGTTGAGCTCGACCATCCAGTCGATCGCCTGCTCGGCCACAGGGTCCAGGGTGCGGGCGGTCATGATTGCGATTGGCTCAGGTAGCACTGGCGCAGCGCTTGCTTCATGTAGCGGCTGACGGTGCGCTCGGACAGCGATAGCCTGGCGGCGATGTCCACGTAGCTCATGCCATCGAGCTGGCTATAGAGGAAGGCTGCCTTGACGACGGCAGGCAGGCCGTCGAGCATCTGGTCGAGGGTGAGCAGTGCCTCGATCAGCAGCAATTGTTCTTCGGCTGACGGCGCGACCTGTTCGGGCAGCAGCGCCAGACGCTCGAGGTAGGCCTGTTCCAGCTGGCGGCGGCGGTGACGGTCGAATATCAGCCGCCGGGCGATGGTCGACAGGTAGGCGCGCGGCTGCTGGATACCGTCCGGATCGACCCGCGCGTTGAGCATCTGGCAAAAGGCTTCGGCTGCGGTGTCCTCGGCATCGGCACGGTTGCGCAAGCGCTTGTGCACATGCTGCAGCAGCCAACGGTGATGGTCGCTGAAGAAGAAACCGAGCTTGCGGGTCGAGGTGTTGTCCACCGAGTGGTATCCGGGCGTGAGTGTAAATCGTTCTCAATAGTAGCCGGGGTGCCCGAGAGACTGCAATCGATCGCTGCGAGGTGTCGCTAGACCGGCATGCTCTGGTAGGGCTGTTCTTCCCCCGGACTGCGCTCGAACTGGCGCTTGTACTCGCGGCTGAACTGCGAAGTGCTCTGGTAGCCCACCCGGTGCGCCACCTGTGCCACGCCCAGGCCTTCGCCGACCAGCATCTGCTGGGCCTTGAGCAGGCGCAGGCGCTTGAGATACTGCATCGGCGCCATGTCGGTGCAGCGCTTGAAATGCTCATGGAACGTCGAGACGCTCATGTTGGCACGGCTGGCAAGCTCTTCCACGCCCAGGGGGTCGGCATAATGCTCGCGCAGGTGGGCGAGGGCTGCGCCGATGCGGGCAAAGTGGCCTTGCTGTTCCACCAGGGCCCGCAATACACCGGCCTGTGGACCGCGCAAGGCGGTGTAGAGCACTTCGCGCACCCGGCCCGGGCCGAGAACCTGGGCATCAAGAGGATCTTGCAGGCACTGCAGCAATCGCTCGACGCTGTCGCGCATGGCGGTATCCAGCGCTGCAGAGGTCATGGAATGAGGGGTCTGCGCCTGCACCGCCGGATCGGGTGGCAGACCCATGCTTTGCACCAGCTCGCCGAGCACGGCCCGGTCGATGTCCACCGCGATCCCGAGCAGCGGCTCTTCGGGGGTGGCGAAGGTTTCGCACATGAATGGCACGGAAAGCGCCTGTACCAGGTAATGCCCGGCACCGTACTCCAGCGTGCGCGGGCCCAGGCGCGCGAGCTTGCTGCCCTGGGCGAGGATCATCAGGCTGGGCTCGTAGATCTGCGGGCTGCTCGCCACGTAGTGACTCCACGACAACACCTGCACGCCGGGCAGGGCGGTGTCGACGAAGCCCTGGGGCAGGGCCAGAGGTTCGATCAGGGCGCAGAGGGCGGCATTGGCATCGAGATGACGGGTCAGGTGCATGGCGGCTTCGGACAGAGAATCAGACAGTCGCATCATCGCAGACTTGCCGCTTGCTGGCAGCTCGCGCAGACGAGGTTCGGAGAATCAGGCATGACTGCCGGAGAATTCGTTGTGGGCCTGGAAGCGCCTCGCGCGCACAATGCGCCGCCTCGATTATTCACGCCTTGCGAGGTCTTGCATGTACACAGCCATCGGTTACGCCGCCCAGTCGCCCACCGCCCCCCTGGCGCCCATGACCTTCGAGCGCCGCAGCCCGCGTGCCGACGACGTCGCCATCGACATCCTCTATTGCGGCGTCTGCCACTCCGACATCCACCAGGCGCGCAACGAGTGGGGCATCGCGGTCTACCCGCTGATGCCGGGCCACGAGATCGTCGGCCGGGTCAGCGCGGTCGGCACCAGCGTCAGCCAGTACCAGGTCGGTGACCTGGTCGGCGTCGGCTGCATGGTCGACTCCTGCCGTCACTGCGAGGCCTGTGCCGCGGACCTGGAGCAGTATTGCATCGAAGGCCCGACCATGACCTACGCCACCCCCGACCGGGTCGACGGCAGCAACACCATGGGCGGCTACTCCAGCAGCATCGTGGTCAGCGAGCATTTCGTGGTGCGCATTCCCGCTGCCCTCGACCCGGCAAGCGCCGCGCCGATCCTCTGCGCCGGCATCACCACCTACTCGCCGCTCAAGCACTACGGCGTCAAGCCGGGCCACAAGGTCGGCATCCTCGGCATGGGTGGCCTGGGCCACATGGGCATCAAGTTCGCCAAGGCCCTGGGCGCTGAAGTGACCCTGTTCACTCGCTCCCAGGCCAAGGCCGAGGAAGCCCGCCGCCAAGGCGCCGACCATGTGATCGTGTCCACCGATGTGTCGCAGATGCGCGATGCGGCCGGTCGTTTCGACTTCCTGCTCGACACCATCCAGGTCCAGCATGACCTGAACCCGTACCTGGAAACCCTCAAGTTCGACGGCGTGCACATCCTCGTCGGCCTGATCGAACCGGTCGACCCGGCGCTGCACGCCGCCAACCTGGTGATGAAGCGCCGCGTGCTGGCCGGTTCGTTGATCGGCGGCATCGCCGAGACCCAGGAAGTGCTGGACTTCTGCGCCGAGCACGGCATCACCTGCGACATCGAGATGCTCGACATCCGCAACATCAACCAGGCGTATACCCGGATGATCGCCGGTGACGTCAAGTACCGCTTCGTGATCGACATGGCCACGCTCAAGGCCTAAGCGGCCCAAGCGGCTAGCCACAAGCTGCAACTGGAAGCGGACGCAGGGGGGACGACCTCGTGCGTGCGCTCTTGATTTTTCTTGCAGCTTGCAGCTCGAAGCTTGAAGCTTGCCGTTTTCCCGCCTCCGGAGTCTTCAGCGCAACCCATGAACAGTTCCACACCTGCCGCCAGCGGGAGCTGGCTGAGCGTCATCGCCCTGGCCCTCGCTGCGTTCATCTTCAATACCACCGAGTTCGTCCCGGTGGCCTTGCTCAGCGACATCGGCCGCAGCTTCGACATGACGACCGCCCAGGTCGGGCTGATGCTGACCATCTACGCCTGGGTGGTGGCGCTTGCCTCGCTGCCGATGATGCTGCTGACCCGCAACATCGAGCGCCGGCGCCTGCTGATGCTGGTGTTCGCGGTGTTCATCGTCAGCCACCTGCTGTCATGGGTGGCGCAGAGCTTTGCCATGCTGCTGGTCAGCCGTGTCGGCATCGCCCTGTCCCATGCGGTGTTCTGGGCCATCACCGCCTCGCTCGCCGTGCGCGTGGCACCGCCGGGCCAGCAGGCCAAGGCGCTCGGGCTGCTGGCCACCGGGACCACGCTGGCCATGGTCCTGGGCATTCCGCTGGGGCGCGTGGTGGGCGAGGCACTGGGCTGGCGGGTGACCTTCCTGTGCATCTCGGGCGTGGCGCTGGCGACCATGCTCTGCCTGCTCAAGTCGCTACCGTTGCTGCCCAGCCAGAACTCGGGATCGCTACGCAGCCTGCCGGTGCTGTTCAAGCGCCCGGCGCTGGTGATCGTGTACGTGCTGGTGGCGCTGGTGATCACCGCACAGTTCACCGCCTACAGCTACATCGAGCCGTTCGCGCTGCATGTCGCGCATGTCAGCGGTGACCGCATCACCCTGATGCTGCTGCTGTTCGGAGGGGCCGGGGTGTTTGGCTCGGTGCTGTTCAGCCGCTACAGCGACCGCTTCCCGCAGGGCTTCCTGATCGGCTCCATTGCCGGCCTGGCGGCTTGCCTGCTATTGCTGCTGCCGGTGTCGGCGAGCTTCTTCAGCCTGGCGACCCTCAGCGTTTTCTGGGGCATTTCCATCCTGAGCTTCAGCCTGGCATTGCAGTCGCGCACCCTCAAGCTGGCCAACGATGCCACGGATGTCGCCATGGCGCTGTTCTCGGGCATCTATAACATCGGCATCGGCGGTGGTGCGCTGCTGGGCAGTATTGTCAGCAGCCAGATGGGCGTGGCCAACATCGGGCTGGTCGGTGGCGCGCTGGCCGTGGGTGGGCTGCTGCTGTGCCTGAGCGCCAGGCGGCACTTGGCAGTGGCAACGCAGCAGGGTTGACCCCTCCGGTGCCAGCGCTACACCAGCATCGCGCTCCAGGCCGAGGCCAGCAGCAGCCCGGCAAGCACCTGGTTGAATCGCCGCAAGCGCTGCGGCGATTGCAGCCAGCGGGCGCTGCCGACGCCCAGCAGTGCCCAGGCGGTCATGCAGGGCAGGGCCATCAGCAGGAAGACCAGCGACAGCTGCAGCATGCGGGCGCTGTTGTCCTGCTGACCTGCGAACACGCCGGTCACCGCGACCGCCATCATCCATACCTTCGGGTTGACCACTTGCAGCAGGGCTGCGCCGCATGCGCCAAGCCTTCTGTGCCCCTGCGCCTGCAATGGCGCGCCCGCCGCTCGCCAGAGCTGCCAAGCCAGCCAGCTCAGCCACAGCACGCCCAGCCAGCTCATCGCCTGTTGCACACGCGGGTAGCGCAACAGCACTTCGCCGAGCCCCAGGCCGACCATCAGCACGATGGCCGCGGCGCCCAGGCAGGCGGCCAGCACCAGTGGCAGGGTAGCGCGCAGGCCAAACCGCGCGCCGTGACCGAGGACCAGCAGGTTGGTCGGCCCCGGCGTGAGCGTGGCGACCAGGGCGAACAGGGTGAAGGGCAAGAGGTTGGACAGCATGACGGCGAAGCTCCGGTGGATGAGCCTGCCATGTTGAACGTGGTGGAGTACTCAGTCTGGAAGCTTTGAGCAGCGCCGCCGATAGTCGGCCGGAGTCAGCTGGTAGGCGCGGCGAAACCAGCGGCCCAGATGGCTCTGGTCGGCAAAGCCCAGCGCCGTGGCGACCTGTGCCGGGCTTTCACCGCGCGCCAGGCGCTGGCGGGCGAGGGCCAGACGCAGCTGGATCAGGTAGGCGTGCGGCGCCAGGCCAAAGGCGCTCTTGAAGGCGCGGCCGAGGCGAAACCGGTCGATACCGCAGGCGCGTGCCAGCTCGTCCAGGCCGAGGTCGCGGTCGGCATGCGCGTGCAGGTAGTCACGGGCCACCTGCGCGACCCTGGGCAGCCGCGGATCGGGATTCAGGCGCTTGCGCCAGTGCAGGTGCCGGGTGAGGCTGGCCAGCAGCCGGTCCAGCGCGGCCTGGCGGACCATGCGCATCTCTTGTCCGTGCAGCGCCTGAAAGGCATTGAAGGTAGCGGCGCTCAGGTGCCCGTCGCGCAGCAAGGTTGCGCTAAAGCTGGGCAAGGCATCGGCTGGCGCCTGTTCGAACAGCGCGCGCAACTCGCGCTCAAGCCAGTTGGGATCGAGGTAGAGCATCGAATAGGTGAAGCCGTCCTCGGTGGGCGCGTGGCCGTCGTGGATCTCACCCGGCTCCAGCAGGAACACCTGGCCCGGCGTGCTGTTGTGCTGTTCGCGCCGGCAGTTGAATTGCTGGACGCCCTGTTCGGTGACCCCGATCAGGTAGCTGTCGTGCCAATGCGGATCGTAGGCGTGCCCGGTGAAGTGGGCGCGCAGCGACTCGATGCCGGTGTCGGCGTCCTGACTGAGATCGATCCAGTTGCGCGAAGGCACGGTGCAAGCTCCTGGGCATGGGGTTGGAAGGATACCGCGCCACGGGCCTGCGAATTTAGAATATTTGAGCACCGGCGCGTCGCCGTCCGCTTCTGCTCCCGCCAGCCAGCGGCGGCTGCTATCGTGCTTGTTCATCTAATCGAAGGAGCCCGCAATGGCCTGGTCCGCTTCCCAATATTCCCTCTTCGAAGACGAACGTACCCGCGCCGTACGCGACCTGCTGGCGGCGGTGCCGCGCCGGCCGGTCAACCGTGCCACCGACCTGGGCTGCGGGCCGGGCAACTCCACCGAGGTGCTGTTGCAGCACCATCCCGAGGCCCAGGTCAGCGCGCTGGACAGCGACCGGGACATGATCGACAAGGCCGGCAAGCGCTTGCCGAACGTGCAGTGCCAGGTCGCGGACATCGCCGGGTGGACGGCCAGCGAGCCCCAGGACCTGATCCTTGCCAACGCCTCGCTGCAATGGCTGCCCGACCACGGCACGCTCTATCCGCACCTGGTGCGCCAGCTGTCCGTGGGCGGCCACTTGGCCGTGCAGACTCCCGACAACCTCGACGAGCCTGCCCACCGCCAGTTGCGCGAGATCGCCAGCAAGGGGCCATGGGCCGCCAGGCTGGGTCACTTGCAGTTGCCACCGCGGCACAACGCGGCCTTCTACTACGACCTGCTCAGCCCGCTGTGCGCGCGCGTCGATGTCTGGCGTACCACCTACCACCACCCGCTGGCTGGCGGTGCCGAGGCGGTGGTCGAGTGGTTCAAGGGCTCGGCCTTGCGGCCGTACCTGGCGTTGCTGGATGAACAGGAACAGGCGGATTTCCTGCAGCACTACCTGCAGGCCATGCAACAGGACTACCCCGCGGCAACCGACGGCAAGGTGCTGCTGCCCTTCCCGCGGCTGTTCGTGATTGCCACCCGCTAGCGGCGCCAGCGCCAGATGACGCAGCCATAGACGCACAGGTTGAGCAGCAGCACGAAGGCGCCCAGCAGCACCTGGATGTGCGGCGTCAGCCCGACGGGGTAGATCAGCGGCCAGATGTAGTGCTCGACGAACCCGCCCTGGTAGCCCGCCTGGCCCGCCGCGAGGCGAGAGCGGTTTTCCCAGTCGGTCAGCGGGCAACCCAGGTGCAGGCATTCCACTGCCAGGCCCCAGGCCAGGGCAGGCAGATGGATGAACAACGCCCCGCGCCACTTGAGTACCAGCAGCCCGCCGAAGAGCACCAGCACAATGAAGGCCAAGTGCAGGAGCACCAGCACGTCGGCGGTGAGGCGGATCAGCATCGAAGGCACCTCGCAGTAGGCGAAAGCCCCACCAACGATTAAACTCCATGCCTTTGCCGGTCGTTTCCTGAACCGGCACCTGGCACAAGAGAACCGAGATGGGCGCACAGTGGAAAGCCAAGCATAGAGAAGCCGCAGCCAATGCCAAGGGCAAGATCATGGGCAAGCTGGCCAAGGAAATTCAGATCGCCGCCAAGTCTGGTGCCGACCCGGACATGAACCCGCGCCTGCGCCTGGCCGTTGAACAGGCCAAGAAGGCCTCGATGACCCGCGAGACCCTGGAACGGGCGATCCGCAAGGGCGCAGGCCTGGACGGTGACCAGGTGCAATACCACGCCGTGAGCTACGAAGGTTTCGCGCCGCACCAGGTGCCGTTGATCGTCGAATGCCTCACCGACAACGTCAATCGTACCGTGGCGCAGATCCGCGTGCTGTTCCGCAAGGGCCAGTTGGGTGCCAGCGGTTCGGTGGCCTGGGACTTCAACCACGTCGGCCTGATCGAGGCAAGCCCTGAGGCCGCCGATGCCGATGCGGAACTTGCCGCCATCGAAGCCGGTGCCCAGGACTTCGAGCCGGGCGAGGAAGAGGGCTCGACCCTGTTCATCACCGAAACCACCGACCTGGACGCCGTGCAGAAGGCCCTGCCGGAATTCGGCTTCAAGGTCAGCGCGGCGAAGATCGGCTATACCCCGAAGAACCCGGTCAGCGCCGCCAGCCTCAGCGCCGAGCAGTTGGCCGAGGTCGAGGAGTTCCTGGGCAATATCGACGACAACGATGACGTGCAGAACGTGTATGTCGGCCTGTCTGACTGAGTAGAATCATCCTTGTGGGAGCAGCTGTCTTGCATCCAGGTCATCCCAGGAGCCAGCCATGTTGGCTCCGACCTGCGGATCACCGCAGAATCTGTGGGAGCGGGTTTACGCGAACACCGGCAGAGCCGGTGCCAGACACCGCGTCAACTTCTTCGCGGCTAAAGCCGCCCCCACAGGTTGCTCCCAGGATCAATGCGCGCCGGCGGCCTTGCTGAGGTCGCTTTCGGCCCATTCGGTGTAGACGCAGGCATCCGCAGTCGCCCAGCGCACCTTCATGGTATCCCCGGGCTGCATCGGCATGCCCGCCGCGGACAGTGCCTTGACCGTCATCTCGGTGCCGCCGGTGGTAACCACGCGGCAGGTCTGGCTTTCGCCCAGGAACAGCATTTCGCCAACCTTGGCACTCACCTCGTTCCAACCTGCAGGCAGCGGCTCGCGGGCAGCTTGCTCGGCAGTCAGCGCCAACGCCTTTTCCGGGCGAACCATCAACAACACATCTTGCTGCGCGGACAATCCGGGCGTCAGGCGGATCGAGACCGGCTGGCCCTCGAAGCTGGCCGCGCCGTTGCTGTTGGCCTTGATGCGCAGGAAGTTCGAGTTGCCGAGGAACGAGGCGACGAAGGCATTCGGTGGGTTCTGGTAGAGGTCGTAGCCGCTGCCCAGGCCGACGATCTTGCCCTGGCTGAAGATCGCGATGCGCTGGGACAGGCGCATGGCTTCTTCCTGGTCATGGGTCACGTAGACGATAGTGATGCCCAGGCGGCGGTGCAGCAGGCGCAGCTCGTCCTGGAGGTCTTCGCGCAGCTTCTTGTCCAGGGCGCCGAGGGGTTCGTCCATCAGCAGGATGCGCGGCTCATAGACCAGTGCACGGGCGATCGCCACGCGTTGCTGTTGCCCCCCGGACATCTGCGAGGGCTTGCGGTGGGCGAACTTCTCCAGCTGCACCAGCTTGAGCATGGCGTCCACGCGCTTGTTGATCTCGGCGGTCGCCAGTTTGCGGATGGCCAGGGGGAACGCAATGTTGTCGCGCACGTTCAGGTGCGGGAACAACGAGTAGCGCTGGAACACCATGCCGATGTCGCGCTTGTGCGGGGGTACGTTCACCAGCGACTGGCCTTCGACCAGGATCTCGCCGCTGCTCGGGGTCTCGAAGCCGGCCAGCATCGACAGGGTGGTCGACTTGCCCGAGCCGCTGGAGCCAAGAAAGGTCAGGAACTCGCCGTCCTGGATCTCCAGATCGAGATTGTCCACGGCGGCAAAGTCGCCGTAGTGTTTGTTCAGACCGCGCAGGCTGACCAGGGTCTTGTCGTGCGCGCTGTCTTTGATCACTGCACTCATTATTGTTTTCTCCGCGCACTCAGGCGTTGACTTCGGTGCGCCGGCGCAAGGCGGCGGCAATAACCATGACGAGAAGCGACAGGCCGATCAGCAGTGTCGAGGCGACGGCAATGACCGGGCTGAGGTCCTGGCGCAAGGTGGTCCACATCTTCACCGGCAGGGTCTGCAGTTCGGGGCTCGCCATCATCACGCTGAGAACCACTTCATCCCACGAGACAAGAAAGGCGAACAGGCCGCCGGCAATCATCCCCGGGCGAATGGCGGGGAACGTCACCTTGAAGATCGCCTGCAGGCGCGAGGCACCACAGATCACCGCGGCATCCTCGATCGACTGGTCGAACAGCTTGAGCGAGTTGATGATCGAGATGATGGTGAAGGGCAGGGCGACGATCACGTGGCTGACCACGAAGGCGAACAGCGTGCCGGTGTAGCCGAGCTTGAGGAACAGCGCGTACACCGCCACGGCGATGATCACCAGCGGCACGATCATCGGCATGGTGAACAGGCCGTAGAGCATCTCGCGGCCCGGGAAGCGCCCACGCACCAGCGCGAATGCAGTGGGCAGGCCCAGTAGCACGGCGGCGATGGTGGTGAGCACGGCGACCTTGAGGCTGGCCAGGGCGGCATCCATCCACTCGGGGTTGGAGAAGAACTGGCCATACCACTTGAAGGTCCAGCCTGGTGGCGGGAACACCAGCCACTGCGAGGATCCGAACGACAGCAACACGATGAACACCACGGGCAGCAGCAGGAAGGCGGCGATGACCCCGGTGGTCAGGTACAGGCCCGTACGCAGCGGGCGCCCCATGGCATTGGGTGAAAGGAGCATGGCGGATTACCTCGCGTTGCCGACCGGGGATTCCGGCTGCAGCTTCAGGTACAGGTAGAAGAGCACCAGAGTGATCACCACCAGCAGTGCGGCGGCGGCGCTGGCCAGGCCCCAGTTGAGGAACGATTGCACTTGCTGGATGATGAACTCGGGCAGCATCATGTTCTGCGCGCCCCCGAGCAGCGCCGGGGTCACGTAGTAGCCGAGCGACATCACGAACACCATCAGCGCGCCCGAGAACAGCCCCGAGCGGCACAGCGGCAGGAACACTTTCCAGACGGTGGTCCAGGGGCGGGCGCCGCAGATGGAACCGGCCTGCAGCACCATCGGATCGAGGGCGTGCATGGTCGCCTGCAGCGGCAGCACGATGAACGGG
>JAQZAY010000090.1 GCA_029239415.1 Pseudomonas sp.
TGGCTTCCAGGTTGAACGACAGGCTGAGCGGATCGAGGTTGCTCGAGCCTACCGTCGACCACTCGTCATCCACCAGCGCGACCTTGCCATGCAGCGGGCGCTGGCAATACTCGTAGATCGTGACATTGTCGCGCAGCAGGTAGTTGTAGAGCAGCCGCGACAATGCCCGGACCCAGCGCATGTCGGGCTGTCCCTGCAGGATCAGGGTGACATCCACGCCCCGACGCGCGGCGTTGCGCAGTTCGCGCAGCAGCCGGTAGCCCGGGAAGAAATAGGCATTGGCCACCAGGATGCGCCGTTTGGCAGAGCGGAACGCTGCCACGTACTGCTGCTCGATATCCGTGGTACGGCGCTGGTTGTCGCGTTCGACCAGCATGGCGGTGATCTGCCCTGTCGGCTTGAGCTCGGGCCGGACCTGGCTCGGTGGTTCGAGCACCGGGGCCATCAGCTTGCGACTCGAGGCATGTACCAGCGCCACCACCGGCCCCGTCACTTCGACGGCATAGTCCTGCTTGGCCATCGGGCCATAGTCGCCCAGGTGGTCTTCGCCATAGTTGATCCCGCCGATGAAGGCCAGCGTGCCGTCGATCACCACGATCTTGCGGTGCAGGCGTCGGAACAGGTTGGTCCGCATGCCCACAAAGCGGGGTTGGGGGTCGAAGACATGGAAGCTGACGCCGGCATTGGTCATGGCAGCGATGAACGTGTCATCGAGATCGGCCGTGCCATAGCCGTCCACCACCACTTCGACCCGCACGCCGCGCAGGGCTGCGGCGATCAACGCCTGTTGCAGTTGCTGACCGACCTTGTCGTCGAAGATGATGAAGGTTTCCAGCAGGACTTCTTCGCGCGCCTGGCCGATCGCCTCGAAGACCCGCGGATAGAAACCCTCGCCATTGATCAGCAGCTTGACACTGTTGCCATCTACCCAAGGACTGGTCATAGGCTCACCTGCGCTGCCAGCGGTGCGTGGTCGGACAAGTGCGTCCAGGGCCGGTTGGACAATACCTGGGCACTGAGCGGCGTTGCATTGCGCAGGTAGATCCGATCCAGGCGCAGCATGGGCAGGCGCGCGGGGAAGGTACGCGCCAGTGCCCCGCAGGTCTTGCCGAAGGCTTCCACCAACCGCGCGCCCAGTACCCCATCGGCTTTCAGGCGCCAGTCGTTGAAGTCGCCAGCGACGATCACCGGCGCCTTGGCGGGCAAGCTGTCGAGCAGCTCCAGCAGCAGACGCACCTGTTGCTGGCGATGGGCCTCGCGCAGGCCCAGGTGCACGCACACGGCATGGACCTGGTCATGGCCGGGCACCTCCAGCTGGCAGTGCAGCAAGCCGCGCTGCTCGGTGCCCTCGATCGACACGTCGAGGTTGTTGTACGACACGATCGGAAACTTCGAGAGCAAGGCATTGCCATGGTCGCCATGGGGATAGACTGCATTGCGCCCGTAGGCGAACTGCGGCCACATGCTGTCGGCCAGAAACTCGTATTGGGGCGTCTCGGGCCAGGCCGGGTGGCGCTGCGCATGCTGCTGATGGCTGCCGTGCACTTCCTGGAGAAACACCAGGTCGGCCCCGGTGGCGCGCACGGCGTCACGCAGCTCGGGCAGGATGAAGCGCCGGTTCAGTGCGGTGAAACCCTTGTGCACGTTGATCGTCAGCACCTGCAGGCGATGCACTCGGGTCACGCGATCGATGATGCTGGTGGGCGCGGGCATGGTCTTGGTCACACTTCCACTCCTGGTTCCACTGCGGGTTCGGTCTGCGACGCATCGTCATGCTTCAGGCTTTCAAGCAGCCGACGAGCGTCGTAGGGGGCGTGTACTTTCTGGTCATTGTCGAAATAGCAGTAGACGTCGCGGCTGTCCCGTGCAGGCGGCGCCTGGTCCTGGATCAAGTGGGCGTCCGCGGGTTGCCCGCCCTGGCTCCAGGCCTGTATGCGTTGTCCCCATCGGCGCAATGCCGCGGCCGTGTAGCCACTGCTGTACAGTTCCACATCGCCATGCAGGCGCAGGTAGACGAAGTCGGCCGTGACGTCCTCGACGTAGGGCCACTTGCCCGCGCTGTCGGCAACCACCAGGGCGACGTTGTGCTGGCGCAGCAGCCTGACAAAGGCCTCGCACAGGAAACTCTCGTGGCGGACCTCGACGGCATGGCGCAAGGGCGCGTTGCCTTCGATGTCGATGCCGCCGTTGTCGCGCAGCCGTTCGGCGCAATGGCTCGCGCAGTGGCGGGCGGCCTGGCGGTCGTGAGGCAGCAGCTCGAGGAAACGGGCGAAGCGCTCTTGGTCGAATGCCATTTTCGGCGGGAACTGCCAGAGGATCGGCCCCAGCTTGTCACCCAGCAGCAGCGGGCCCGAGGCAAAGAAATTGGCCAGCGGCTCTTCGATGTTCCTGAGCTTGAGCATATGGGTGATATAGCGCGGCCCCTTGAGCGCAAACACGAACCCCGCGGGGGTGTCATCGCGCCAGGCGACATAGCGTTCCGGGGTTTGCAGGCTGTAGAACGAGCCGTTGATCTCGATACTGTCGACCGTGCGTGAGGCGTAGGCGAGCTCGTCGGCCTGGGGCAGGCCCTTGGGGTAGAAATCCTGGCGCCATGGCCCATAGCGCCATCCAGAAATGCCAATACGTATGTGGCTCACGGCGTCTCCCTTCCTTCGTCATGTGCCATGCTTTACTCCTTGCATACGGCGTTGCGAGGCGGCGCTCTCATCCATAACGACCTGAAAACGCTCGCAAGGGTTCAGCGGCATTTGACGAGTGGGATGCAAGGGCGGGGGCAACGATGTTTTGAACTTTGCCGGGCAGGTTGTCTCAACCGGATAGTCCGCCCAGCGCAGCCAGCGGGAGTCCAGCCTGCCTTCGGAGCACACCATGGCCAGACATATCATTCATTTCACCGGCCCGATCAACTCATCCACCTGCGGCAACCTGATCAACACGTGCACCCGGGCGCTGCAGCAAGGCGCCGAGCGCCTGCAGGTCAACGTCGCGACGATGGGCGGGGAGTGCAGCTATGGCTTTACCCTGTACAACTTCCTGCGCTCGCTGCCGGTCCAAGTCGATACCCATAACCTGGGCACGGTCGAATCCATGGGCAACATCATCTTTCTGGCGGGCCAGCATCGCACCGCCTGCACCTATAGCAAGTTCCTGTTTCACCCGTTCCACTGGACCTTGCACGGGTCGGTGGACCACGCGCGCATGGCCGAGTACGCCATGAGCCTGGATTACGACCTGCGGCTGTACGCCGAGATCGTCGAAGAGCGCACCCAGGGCGCTGCCGAGGCGCTGGACATCCCTCGTTGCCTGATGGCTTATCCACGAATCCTCGGCCCGCGCGAGGCCCTGGACAGTGGAATGATCCACTCGATCGACGAGTTGCCCATTCCCGCCGATGCCTGCCAATGGAGCGTACACGCCTGAGCACCGAGCGCCCTGCACGGTGCCCTACATGCCATAAGGAGTTACTTCATGCGAGCACTGACCTACCACGGGGCTACCGATGTAAGGATTGACAACGTGCCTGACCCCACGATACAGGCACCGGACGATGTCGTGCTCAAGGTGACCGCCACGGCCATCTGTGGCTCGGACCTGCACCTGTACCATGGCAAGATGCCCGCGGTTAAGTCAGGGGACATCCTTGGCCATGAGTTCATGGGTATCGTCGAGGAAGTCGGCCCCGAGGTAACGGCAGTCAAGAAGGGCGATCGCGTGGTGATCCCGTTCGTGATCGCCTGCGGCAACTGCTTTTTCTGCGAGCACGACCTGTACGCCGCGTGTGAAACCACCAACTCAGGTCCTGGCGCCTCGCTGAACAAGAAGGTCATCCCACCGCCCGCCGCGCTGTTCGGCTACAGCCACCTGTACGGCGGGATAGCCGGCGGGCAGGCCGAGTACGTGCGAGTACCCAAGGGCAATGTCGGGCCGTTCAAGGTGCCTGGGGACCTGGCCGACGACAAGGTGCTGTTTCTCTCCGACATCCTGCCTACCGCCTGGCAGGCAGTGCTCAATGCCGAGATCGGCGAAGGGTCGTCGCTGGCCATCTACGGCGCAGGGCCCGTAGGCCTGTTGGCGGCGGCCTGTGCGCGCATGCTCAAGGTGGACCAGATCTTCATGGTCGATGAGTTCGACTACCGGCTCCAGTACGCCCAGGAGCAATACGGCGTTATCCCCATCAACTTCCACAACGACGATGATCCGGCCGACACGATCATCCGTCAGACCAAGGGCATGCGCGGCGTGGACGCAGTGATCGATGCGGTGGGCTTCGAGGCCAAGGGCAGCGCCACCGAGACCGTCCTGACCACGCTCAAGCTCGAGGGCAGCAGTGGCAAGGCCTTGCGCCAGTCCATCGCGGCAGTGCGGCGTGGCGGTGTGGTGAGCGTGCCGGGTGTCTATGCAGGCTTCGTGCATGCGTTCATGTTCGGTGATGCGTTCGACAAGGGCATTTCCTTCAAGATGGGGCAGACCCACGTGCACCGTTTCCTGCCAGAGTTGCTCGAGTTCATCCAGAAGGGCGAGCTCAACCCCGAGGCCATCGTGACCCATCGCATGGCGCTCGAGGACGCAGTGCGCGGCTACGAGATGTTCGATGAGAAGCAGGAGCGCTGCCGCAAGGTCATATTGGTGCCTGGGATGGCGGCGCAACAGGGCTAGAAACCCGAAACCCGAGGAAATCGCATGACCCGTATACTGACCGACGTGCATGGAGAGTCAGTGCATCCGCCAGACGACGACGCCCTGATGTTCGGCACGCCCAGGGAGCGGCTGGAGTTCTATCGCCGGGAGATCCAGTTCGAGACGGGGATCCTGTCCCACCGCACTGACGCCTACCTCTCGGCCCAGTCGTTCCTGGTGATCGCATTCGGGTCGTGCATGGCCAACCTCAACCCTGACTGGGGCCGGTTGTTCACCCTGGTGGTGCCGACCTTCCTGGCCTTGCTAGGCCTGGTCAGCACCCTCAATGCGTGGCCGGGCATTCGCGCGGCCTACAGCATCATCGACCACTGGCACTTCAAGCAAAGCCAGTTGCTGCGCAGCGAGCCCAAGTTCGGGCGGGCCTACGATGACTCGCCGCTGTTCAGCGAACTCGAGTCGTCCGAGCAGGGGTATCGCAAGTCGTTGCTGTTCTCGATGCGCACGCCGTGGCTGTTCTGCGTGTTCTGGATAGTGCTTGCTGCCTACTGCCTGTTCATCCAGCTCGACCCCACGGGCGGTTGACGGAGGCCTCGAAGTGGCAAGGCAGAATGCCACTAAACCACTCGAACAGATTGTTCGACAATAGTTTGAATTTTCTCGAAAAACCTCGCTCCATTCATTGTCGTCATGGAGAAAGGAGGGCCCTACGATGCCAATGCCGCAACTGTATATCATCGACTATCGGCTGCACGGCCAGTCGCGTACGTTCATCATTCGCCAGGAAAAAATGGACAATGCCGAAGCTTGGCACTGGGCCAGTTGCGACGCAGGAATCGGGATCATTCCCAAGTTCGGTCGCGAAAAGATCCGCAAGGTGAGCCGGCCGTTGGCAGAGCGCTACGGTGTCACCGACGTCAGTTGGCGCCTGTCGGGTACCGGGGCGGCCTTTGCCGCCACGCCATTCGACCCAGTCCAAGTGTCCAGCGCGGCGCCGACCGAGAAACCTCCGGTCGTGAGCTGAACGATGCGCGATTGAAAAATAGCCCGCACTCCTGCGGGCTGTTTTTTTAGGCGCCCGATTCAGGATCACTCGCCGGCACGCCCGGACGAGGCTCATCATCGTCGGCCACATTGGGGTCGGCATCGGGGTCGTCAGCGCGATCGTTGCGCTGGTCCTGTTCCAGTTCAGGCCAGTCATCAGACACGTTGCCGCCACCCTGGAGCTCTATGTACGTCATGACAATCACCTTCTGCTTTGCAATGAAAAAAGACCCGCCGCTGGGCGGGTCGAATCAGGAGTGGGAAGGCGTACAACGTCGACGCCTTCGTAGCTAGGACTGGCAAAGGCGCGAAGGGCTCCATGCCATGATTCGCGACGGCGACAAGCGGTCGTCATCGGTGCATGAGGAAAACTTGAGTTCATCTCAAGAATTATGAGTTTGTTTCAGCCTATCTTCTTTCGTGACAATAGCGCCCATCGATCACAAGGAGCTCTTTTGTCATGGCATTGGCCCATTCCCTCGGATTCCCGCGCATCGGCCGCGACCGCGAACTGAAAAGAGCCCAGGAAGCCTTCTGGAAAGGCGAGCTCGACGAAGTCGGCCTGCGCGCAGTAGGACAAAGCCTGCGCAAGGCCCATTGGGAGCTGCAGAAACAAGCTGGCCTCGACCTGCTGCCTGTAGGCGATTTCGCCTGGTATGACCAGGTCCTGACGCATTCCCTGATGTTCGGCGTGGTCCCCGAGCGTTTCGCGCCGGCAAACGGCAAGGCCGACCTGCAGACATTGTTCGCCATGGCGCGTGGTGTCGGCGAGCCCTGTTGCGGTGGTGCCCATGCACAGGAAATGACCAAGTGGTTCGACACCAACTATCACTACCTGGTACCAGAATTTCAGGTAGGCCAGCAGTTTCAGCTGGGATGGGAGCAGTTGTTCGAGGAAGTGGAGGAGGCCAGGGCACTGGGCCACTCGGTAAAGCCGGTGGTCATTGGCCCGCTCACCTACCTGTGGCTGGGCAAGGTCAAGGGCGTCGATTTCGACAAGCTCGACTTGCTCGAGCGCCTGCTGCCGCTGTATGGCCAGGTCTTCCAGCGCCTTGCATCCCAGGGCGTGGAATGGGTGCAGATCGATGAGCCGATCCTGGCGCTGGACCTGCCGCAGGAGTGGAAAAACGCCTTCGAGCGCGCCTATAACATCATCCAGCGCGACCCGCTGAAAAAGCTGGTGGCTACCTACTTCGGCGGCCTTGAGGAAAACCTGGGCCTGGCGGCCAACCTGCCGGTCGACGGCCTGCACATCGACCTGGTGCGTGCCCCGGAACAGTACCCGACCATCCTCGATCGGCTGCCAGCCTACAAGATACTCTCGCTGGGCCTGGTCAACGGGCGCAATGTCTGGCGCTGCGACCTGGAGAAAGCCCTTGATGTACTGCGACACGCCCATGAGCGTCTGGGCGAGCGCCTCTGGATCGCGCCTTCCTGCTCGCTGCTGCACAGTCCCGTGGACCTGTCGCGTGAAGACCAGCTGGACGCCGAGCTCAAGAGCTGGCTGGCGCTCGCCTTGCAGAAATGCGAGGAAGTGGCCGTGTTGGCGCGGGCCGTCGATACGCCGCAAGCGCCCGATGTCCTGCAGGCGCTTGCGCACAGTCGTGCCATGCAAGACAGCGATAAAACCGACCTGCGCCATGCCCGGGATTGAACCGATCCAGCCCCGCCGCTGCCATATCTGCTGTGTGCCAGAAGCGCAACGACCCCATGTCGTTCTTTTCATCGAGCATGACGCCCCGCCAGAGGGTGGCCACAGAGCAGGTAACCGTGATGAACGAGCGCAACAAACCCCGTACCGGATCCCCGGAGATATCCTCTGTCGCCGCCGATGATGTCGAGCCTGCGCGGCGCAATTTCCTGAAGTTCGGCGTGTCGGGCATCGCTGCCGCGACCTTGTCCCACTGGATTCCACCCAATGCCCTGGCCACCGAGCAACCCGCCGGCGCCGTTCCCCAGGCTGGCGACGCTGTGCCTGCCGGTGAGCAACGCATCCGCCTGAAGGTCAATGGCCAGGCCCATGCGCTGACCGTGCCTGCCAATGCGATCCTGCTCGACGTGCTGCGCGATCGCCTGCACCTCACCGGCACCAAGAAGGGCTGCGACCAAGGCCAGTGCGGCGCCTGCACCTTGCTGGTCGATGGGGTGGCGATCAATTCGTGCCTGTCACTGGCGGTGCAGCATGAAGGGTCGGAGATCACCACCATCGAGGGACTGGCCCAAAATGGTGAACTGCACCCGCTGCAACAGGCGTTCTGGGAACATGACGCCTACCAGTGCGGCTATTGCACCTCGGGACAGATCATGAGCGCCGTGGCGGTACTCAACGATCCGTCGATCCCCGCCGACGACGCCAGCGTGCGCGAAGCCATGAGCGGCAACATCTGCCGCTGCGGGGCCTACAAGAACATCCTCGCCGCCGTGCAATCGGCGCGCGGCAAAGTGGGAGGGGCCGCCTGATGCGTACCTTCGGCTATGTGCGTGCCGATTCGGTCGGCACCGCCCTCGAGCTGGGCTCCGCCCAGGGCCAGCCGCGCTACCTGGCGGGTGGCACGACCCTGCTGGACCTGGTCAAGCTCGACGTCATGCAGCCCGACCGAGTGGTCGATATCAATCACCTGCCCCTCAAGGAGGTCGAGCGCCTGGCAGACGGGCGGCTGCGCATTGGCGCGCTGGTGAGCAACACGGCGCTGGCCCGCCATCCGCTGGTGACCGAGCACTACCCGGTGCTCGCCCAAGCGCTGCTGGCCGGTGCCTCCACCCAGCTGCGCAACAAGGCCACCACCGGCGGCAACCTGATGCAGCGGGTACGCTGCAATTATTTTCGCGATGGTGTCTCGGCCTGCAACAAGCGCGATCCAGGCTCCGGCTGCGCGGCGATCGGCGGGCTCAACCGCAGCGTGCACGCGGTGCTGGGCACCAGCGAGCATTGCATCGCGGCGCATCCTTCGGACATGTGCGTGGCCATGGCTGCCATAGGCGCGCAGGTGACGGTGCAGGGCGCCAGTGGCAGCCGGGAGATTCCTTTTGGCGACTTCCACCTGCTGCCCGGCGATACGCCTGAACGCGAGCATGCGCTGGCAGCCCATGAGTTGATCACCCATGTCACGCTCGATGTTCCGATGGCCAACAGCCGCGGCGCCTACCTGAAACTGCGCGACCGCAGCTCCTATCAGTTCGCCCTGGCCTCGAGCGCCGTGATCCTGCGCCTGGACGGGGAGCGCATCGACGATGCCCGGATCGCGCTCGGTGGCGTCGCGACCAAGCCGTGGCGCGCACTGGACGCGGAGAAGGCGCTGGTAGGCCAGAAGGCTTCGCCCGAGGCCTTCGAGCGCGCGGCCGAACTGGCCATGGCAGGCGCCCGGGCCTATGAGCACAACGGCTACAAGATCCCGCTGGGCAAGCAGGCCGTCATCCGCAACCTTCGTGACCTGAGCGCATAGGAGCCGAGCATGAGCGATCCAGTTATCGGTACCCCCCACAAACGCATCGATGGGCGGCACAAGGTCAGCGGCCAGGCGCGCTATGCCGCCGACCAGCCACTGGAAGGGCTGTTGTTCGCCTATGGGGTGTACAGCACCATCGCCAAGGGGCGCATCCAGGCCATCGACGACAAGCAGGCCAGCGCGATGCCCGGCGTGAAGGGCATCCTGCATCATGGCAACTTCCCCGCCTTGCACCGCACGCCCGACGTCACCCTGAACATGGCCAAGGACATCCTCCTGGCCAGCAAGGCGGACGAGCACCGGCTGCCCTTCGAGGACGACCGTGTGTACTACCCGGGGCAATTCGTTGCCCTGGTGGTGGCCGATACCTTCGAGCATGCCCGCGCAGCCGCCTACCAGGTCAAGGTCAAGTACCAGGCAGAGCCTGCCATCACCAGCCTGGCGCAGGGCTTGCGCAAGCAAGGCGTGCACGAGGGTGGCGCAGGGCACAGCCGCGGCGATCCGGCGGCGGCCTTCGACGCCGCTCCCCAGCGTGTGGACGCCACGTACACGACCCCCGTCGAAACCCACAACCCCATGGAAATGCATGCCACGACGGCCTACTGGCTCGACGGCAAGCTCTATGTCCATGAAAGCAGCCAGGGCGTGCTCAACCACCGCAACATGCTGGCCAATGTGTTCGACCTGCCGCCGGACCGCGTCGAGGTCCGTGCGTCGTACATCGGTTCCGGCTTCGGCGCCAAGCTGTGGCCGTGGCCGCACTCGGTGGCGACCTGCGCCGCGGCCCGGGTGTTCGAGCGCCCGGTGCAGTTCATGCTGCCCAGGGCGCAGATGTTCACCACGGTCGGGCACCGTCCCGAAACCCAGCAACGGCTGCGATTGGCGAGCGATGCTCAAGGCAGGCTGGTGTCGATCCGGCATGAGTCGTTCAACAGCACGTCGACCCTCGATGACTACACCGAGACCTGCGGCAGCGTGACCAAGAGCCTGTATGGCTGCGACAACGTGCGGGTCAGCCATGCCCTGGCGCCGGTCAATCGTGGCACGCCCACTTCCATGCGTGCCCCCGGCGCCGCCCCGGGCCTGTTCGCGCTGGAATCGGCCATCGACGAGCTGGCCTTGTCGAACAACATGGACCCGCTGGCCTTTCGCAAGCTCAACCTGGCTGCCAAGGACCAGAGCCTCGATCTGCCGTGGTCGAGCAACCACTTGCCCGAGGCGCTCGACCAGGCGGCCAAGCGCTTCGGCTGGGAACGACGTTCGGCACCCGTGGGCAGCATGCGCGAAGGGGACGAGCTCATCGGCTACGGCCTGGGCGCCTGCAACTGGGAGGCCTACCAGATGCCCACCGAGGCGCGGGTGACGCTGCGCGCCGATGGCACGGCACTGGCCCAGTGCGCACTGCAGGATATCGGCACGGGTACCTACACCATCGTCGCCCAGACAGTCAGCGAACTGACCGGGCTGCCTTTCGATCGCATCCAGGTGGAGCTGGGCAGCTCGGCCTATCCGCCGGGACCGGTCTCCGGCGGGTCATGGGCCACCGCGAGTATCCTGCCGGCCATCGCCGGCGCCACGCGCCAGGCGCTGGAACGCCTGCGTCAGTATGCGGTGATGACCGGCGGTCACTTTGCCGGCCAGAAACCCGAGACCCTGACCGTGGCGGACGGAACATTGTCCAGCGGCCAGCAGCGGGCCAGCTTTGCCGACATCCTCAACAAGGGTCGCCTGGCCCGCGCCGAGGGCAGCTTCCTCAGCGCACCGCCCGGCGAGGCGAAATATTCCTATCGCTCGTTCGGCGCGCATTTCGTCGAAGTGCGCTGGGACCCGGGCATCTCCCGACTGCGTGTCGCACGGGTGGTCAGTGCCATCGATGTGGGCAAGGTGGTCAACCCGCTGGCGGCGCGCAACCAGGTCGAGGGCGCGATCGTCATGGGCATCGGCATGGCGCTGTACGAAGCGACGGAATACGACCCCCGCGATGGCATGCCGGTCAACAACAACTACGCCGAATACGTGGTCCCCGTGCATGCCGACCAGCCCGAGATCGAAGTGTTGCTGCTCGACTACCCGGACTTGCGCTTCAACGAGTTCGGCGTGCGTGGCATAGGCGAGATCGGCATCACCGGCCTTGCTGCCGCCGTCGCCAACGCGGTGTACCACGCGACCGGCAAGCGCATCCGCAGCTTGCCGATCACCAAGGAAAAACTGATGGCCCCGATGAGGGCCTGAGCGTCCCGGACGAACACCATGACGATGAAATTGCTGGATGCACAGGTGATCCGACAAGCGCTGGACTGGCTAGGGCAGGGCGAGGCGGTCTGGCTGTGTACCGTGCTCTGCACCTATGGCTCGGCCCCACGAGGCCCGGGCGCGATGCTCTCGGCCACCGCCAACGGCCAGTGGAAGGGCTCGCTTTCCGGCGGCTGCGTCGAGGAAGACTTTCTCGAGCGCATCGGCCAGGATTATTTCGCCAGGCACAACCAGGTCGTGCGCTACGGGGAGGGCGGCCTGGCCCCGAACCTGGCCTTGCCGTGTGGAGGCGTCCTCGACGTGCTGCTCGAGTATCTCGAGCCTGGCGAGCAGGCACGCGGCTACCTCGCAGGCATCGAGCGCGCCCTGGACGGCGAAGGCCTCGCCCAGCGACGGGTTACGCTTGAAGGCAACGGCCGCGAACTGCACCCGGCGAGCATGAACGACCCGCGGGTACTCGTGGATGCGAGCGAGGTGCGTATCCGTGTCGGCGCTGTCAACCGGCTGATCCTGGCGGGTTGGTCGCCGGTGGCGGAGCAGTGCGCGAGTTTTGCCTTGGCCCTGGGCTACGAAGTCATTCTCTGCGACCCACGCCCGCAGGTGCTGGAAAACTTCTCGATGCCGGGCGTCGAAGTGCAGTCGATACTGCCCGCGCTGTTCATTGCCGACCCGGGAAACTGTCATGCATCCACCGCCGTGGTCGCCCTGAC
>JAQZAY010000508.1 GCA_029239415.1 Pseudomonas sp.
GCGGCCGGGGCCTGTTGCAGCAGTTGGCGGGTCAGGTCGGCGTTCAGGTGGGCCTGCACGCTGTGGCGATGGCGGTTTTCCAAGGAACCGGTCAGATCGGCCTCGGGCAGGTCGACCGGTGCGCCGTCGAGCTGACGCGTCCAGTACTCCAGCTCGCCGTCCAGCTGGGCCGCGTGGCCGTGCAGGCGTTCGGACCAGGTCTTGAAGGCGGTGGTCTTGGGCGGCAGCACGAGGGCCTGTCCGGCCAGCGCCTGGCGGTAGGTCGTGTCCAGATCGTCGAGCAGCACGCGCCAGGACACACCGTCGACCACCAGGTGGTGGATCACCAGCAACAGCCGTTGCGAGCCGTCGGCGACGTCGATCAGCAGCGCACGCAGCAGCGGGCCCTGGGCCAGGTCGAGGCTGCACTGGGCCGCCTCGCAAGCCGCTTCGATGGCGGCGGCATCGGTGGCCGTGGTGCGCGTCAGCAGCGGTTGCGCCGGGTGCAGCGGGCCATGCTCGGCGGTGTCGCCAGTGAAACGCAGGCGCAGGGCGTCATGGTGGGCGGTGTCGCCAGTGAAACGCAGGCGCAGGGCGTCATGGTGGGCGTACAGCGCCAGCAGCGCCTGATTCAGGGCGTCGGCGTCGAGCGGCGCGTGGGCGCGCAGCAGCAGCGCCTGATTCCAGTGCGCCGGTTCGGGCATGGCGCGCTCGACGAACCATTGCTGGAACGGCAGCAACGGCACGCGGCCCATGACGGGGCCCTGCTCGGCCAACACCGTCGTTTCGCCGTCCTGCAGCGCGGCGGCCAGGCTGCGCACCGTCTGGTGCTGGAACAAGGCCTTGGGCGTGAAGTGCAGGCCTTGTTGGCGCGCGCGGCCGACCACCTGCAGGGAGACGATGGAGTCGCCGCCCAGCTCGAAGAAGTTGTCGCTGACGCCCACGCGCTCCAGGCGCAGCACGTCGGCCCACACGGCGGCCAGGCGCTGCTCGTTGCGGGTGGTCGGCGCCTCGTAGCGCCCTTGCCTCGCCTCAGCGCTTACCGTCGGCAGCGCCTTGCGGTCGAGTTTGCCGTTGGGCGACAGCGGCAGGCGGTCCAGCGCCAGCCATTGGCTCGGCACCATGTAATCGGGCAGGCCGTGGCCCAGGTGCTGGGCCAGTTCGGCTTGCCAACCTTCAACTTCTTGCTCAAGGACCACATAGCCGACCAGTTGCTTGCCGTCCGGCACCGTGACCACGGCTTCGCGCACCGAAGCATGCTCCAGCAGGCGCGCCTCGATCTCGCCCAGCTCGATGCGCAGGCCGCGCAGCTTGACCTGATGGTCGATGCGGCCGGCGTACTCGATCACGCCGTCAGGGCGTTGGCGAGCCAGGTCGCCGGTGCGGTACAGGCGCTCGCCGGTGCCATGGGGGCTGACCACGAAGCGTTCGGCGGTCAGGCCCGGACGGCGGTGGTAGCCGCGCGCCAGGCCTTCACCGGCCAGATAAAGCTCGCCCAGCACGCCCACCGGCACCGGTTGCAGCTCGGCATCGAGGACGTAGCAGGCCAGGTTGGCGATGGGCTGACCGATTGGCACACTGTCGCGACCTTCATCGCGGCAGGTCCAGTGGGTCACGTCGATGGCCGCTTCGGTCGGGCCATAGAGGTTATACAGCGAGGTACCCGGCAGCTTGACGAAGACCTGCTGCTGGGCGTCGACCGGCAGTGCCTCGCCGCTGCACACGATGCGCTTGAGGCGGGTGCAGCGCGAGACGTTCATGTCCTGCATGAAGGCCTGAAGCATCGATGGCACGAAGTGCAGCGTGCTGACCTGTTCGGCGGTGATCAGCTCGACCAGGCGTGCCGGGTCGCGATGATCGCCGGGCGCGGCGACCACGAGACGTGCACCGGTCATGAGCGGCCAGAAGAATTCCCACACCGACACGTCGAAGCTGAACGGGGTCTTTTGCAGCACGGTGTCGTCTGCCGTCAGACCGTAGGCCTCCTGCATCCAGCACAGGCGGTTGATCAGTGCCGAGTGACGGTTGCCCGCCCCTTTCGGACGGCCCGTGGAGCCGGAGGTGTAGATGACGTAGGCCAGGTTTTGAGGATGCACATCTACGCACGGATCGTGGCTGAAAGCGCCACCTGCTTCCAGGTCCAGCGCCAGCGTCTGCACGCTATCGCTCACCGGCAAATCCAGATGGCTCTGGGTCAACAGCAGGCTTACACCACTGTCTTCCAGCATGTAGCGCAAACGGTCCTGCGGGTATTCCGAGTCCAGCGGCACATAGGCGCCGCCAGCCTTCAGAATAGCCAGCAGCCCCACCACCATCTCCACGCTACGCTCGGCGGCGATGCCGACCAGCACATCGGGACCGACACCCAGTTCGATCAGGCGATGGGCCAAACGATTGGCACGCTCATTGAGCTGCGCATAGCTCAGACGCGTCCCGCCAAACACCAACGCCTCGGCGTCGGGCGTACGCTGCACCTGCGCTTCGATCAACTGCTGAATGCTGCTGTCCAGCGGATAAGCAACCGCCGTGTCGTTCCATTGCACCAGGGCCCGCTCACGCTCATCAGCATCGAGCAACGGCAGCTCGGCCACCGCCCGCCCCGGCTGCTCGACGATACCGTGCAACAGCGTCAGCCAGTGCGC
>JAQZAY010000509.1 GCA_029239415.1 Pseudomonas sp.
GGTTCATGCGGGCTGGGTGGAAGCTGGCTTGCCAGCGATAGGGCCTGTTCAGCCCCTGCAAGGTGAGTAGGCCGGCGCTCTGTCTGTCGGCGATGCAGCAAGGCTGCCGACGCTATCGCGGGCAAGCCCGCTCCCACAGGGTGGTGTCCGAGCGGATACATGCCGGCAGGTTTCATGCGGGCTGGGTGAGAGCTGGCTTGCCAGCGATAGGGCCTGTTCAGCCCCTGCAAGGTGAGTAGGTCGGCGCTCTGTCTGTCGGCGATGCAGCGAGGCTGTAGACGCCATCGCGGGCAAGCCCCACAGGGGATGAGTCGCTCTGCCAGATCGGCGATGTGGTCCACCTCGCGTTAGTCAAAAACGTTGGAAACCCTGGTTCTGAGCGTCCAAGCCGCTGGCATCGCGACGGAACCCGATGCACACCCCAAGGTCAGTTCTGGCATGTATTACGGTGAACGTTTCAATGCCTGGACACACCTGGTCGGTGCCCTGCTGGCGTGCCTGGGGGCCGTCTGGCTGATCGTGAGCGCGGGCCTGCAGGGCGACCCCTGGAAGGTCGTCAGCGTCTCCATCTACGGCGCCACGCTACTGTTGCTCTACAGCGTCTCGACGCTCTACCACAGTACGCGCGGGCGCACGAAAGTCATCCTGCGCAAGCTCGATCACCTGTCGATCTACCTGCTGATCGCCGGCAGCTACACGCCGTTCTGCCTGGTCAGCTTGCGCGGACCCTGGGGCTGGAGCCTGTTCGGCGTGGTCTGGGGTCTGGCGGTGATCGGCATGCTGCAGGAAATCAAGCCGCGCTCGGAAGCCCGGGTGCTGTCCATCATCATCTATGCGCTGATGGGCTGGATCGTGCTGGTGGCCGTCAAGCCGCTGCTCGCCACGCTGGGTGGTGCCGGCTTCGCCTGGCTCGCCGGCGGCGGCGCGTTCTACACCATCGGCATCCTGTTCTTCGCCTACGACAAGCGCTTCCGCCACTGGCACGGGATCTGGCACCTGTTCGTCATCGTCGGCAGCCTGATGCACTTCGTGGCGGTACTCGGCTTCGTGCTGTAGAGCCCCGCGCAGACCTGCCTGGCCTCAGAAGTCGCCCCAGAGCTGCTGCGCCACCGCCAGCGCCACCACCGGCGCGGTCTCGGTGCGCAAGACCCGCGGCCCCAGGCGTGCGGCCTGGAACCCCTTGCCCTTGGCCTGTGCGACCTCGGCGTCGCTCAACCCGCCTTCAGGCCCGATCAGAAAGGCCAGGCGGGCAGGGCGCTCATGGGTGGTCCAGGGCTCGGCCACCGGGTGCAAGACCAGCTTGAGATCGGCTTCGGTGCGGGTGATCCACTCGGCCAGGGCCATCGGCGGGTGGATCACCGGCAACGTGGAGCGACCGCACTGCTCGCAGGCGCTGATCGCCACCTGCCGCCAGTGGGCCATGCGCTTGTCGGCGCGCTCGTCCTTGAGGCGCACTTCGCAGCGCTCGCTGACGATCGGCGTGATCTCGTGGGCGCCCAGCTCGGTGGCCTTCTGGATTGCCCAGTCCATGCGCTCGCCCCGCGACAGCCCCTGACCCAGGTGGACATGCAGAGGCGACTCGGGCTGGCCTGGCAAGACCTGGTCCAGGGTCACGCGCACGCTTTTCTTGCCCACCTCCAGCAGCTGGCCGCGAAATTCCTGGCCGCTGCCGTCGAACAACTGCACGGCATCACCGGCTGCCAGACGCAGCACGCGGCCGATGTAGTGGGCCTGGGCTTCGGGCAGGTCGTGTTCGCCAAGGCTCAAGGCGGCATCGATGAAGAAACGGGACACTCTCATGAAGGGGCTCTGCTCACAGGGGTGAAGGGGCCGGAGGCCCGATGGATCGTCGGTGGGGCGCGCCGGGCGCGCCTCAGCCCGGGTCTCGGAAGTCGGGGTGGAAGCCCTCGGGCACGCTCACGCTGACCCGCTCGCGGGTGGCCAGATCGATGCCTTCGGTAGCCACCTCGGCCAGGAAGTCGATCTGCTCCGGCGTGATCACGTACGGGGGCAGGAAGTAGACCACGCTGCCCAGCGGCCGCAGCAGGGCTCCGCGGGTCAGGGCGTGCTCGAAGACCTTCAGGCCGCGTCGCTCCTGCCAGGGGTAGGCCACCTTGCCGGCCTTGTCGCGGACCATCTCGATGGCCAGGGCCATGCCGGTCTGGCGGACCTCGGCGACATGCGGATGATCGACCAGGTGCGCGGTGGCGCTGGCCATGCGCGTGGCCAGGGCCTTGTTGGCCTCGATCACCTGATCCTGCTCGAAGATGTCCAGGGTCGCCAGCGCGGCGGCGCAGGCCAGGGGGTTGCCGGTGTAGCTGTGCGAATGGAGGAAGGCGCGCAGCGTCGGGTAGTCGTCGTAGAAGGCCTGGTAGACATCGTTGGTGGTCAGGCAGGCGGCCAGTGGCAGGTAGCCGCCGGTCAGGGCCTTGGACAGGCACAGGAAATCCGGGCGGATCCCGGCCTGTTCGCAGGCGAACATCGTGCCGGTACGGCCGAAGCCGACGGCGATCTCGTCATGGATCAGGTGCACGCCGTAGCGGTCGCAGGCCTCGCGCAGCAGGCGCAGGTACACCGGATGGTACATGCGCATGCCACCGGCCCCCTGGATCAGCGGC
>JAQZAY010000510.1 GCA_029239415.1 Pseudomonas sp.
GGCCGGTCGCGATGGCGACACGGCCCATAACCTGGCGCGCACCCTCGAGGCGATCCGCGCCTGCGCGCCCGGCACCGACCTGGTGGTGTTCCCCGAAACACAGCTGATGGGCTTTCCCACGGCGCAGAACATCGCCCACCTTGCCGAGCCGCTCGATGGCCCGACCCTCACGGCCGTGGCGCACGCGGCGAAAGAAAAAAACCTGGGGGTGGTGGTCGGCCTTGCGGAAGCCGGCAACGACGGCCGCTTCTACAACACGACCGTGCTGGTCACGCCCGAGGGCATCACCCTGACCTACCGCAAGACCCACCTGTGGGCCTCGGACAAAGGCATCTTCAGCGCAGGCGACCGCTACGCCACGACGCTGTTCAAGGGGGTGCGGGTCGGGCTGCTGGTCTGCTTCGACATTGAATTCCCCGAGAGCGCGAGGGCGCTCGGTCAGCTCGGCGCCGACGTCATTCTGGTCACCAACGGCAACATGGACCCCTACGGCCCGACCCACCGCACGGCCATCAGCGCACGCGCCATGGAAAACCAGGCGTACGCGGTCATGGTCAACCGTGTCGGCGTCGGCGATGGCGACCTGGTATTCGCCGGCGGCAGCGCGGTGGTCGACCCTTATGGGCAGGTGCTGTGTGAAGCAGGACGCGAACCGTGCCGGCTGCAGATGGCCCTCGACCTGGCGCGTGTGCAGGAGGCCCGCCAGGACTACAGCTATCTGGCCGAGCGACGCGTCACATTGCCTGGCCAGCACATCGAGCATGCCTGCGGCCTGCGGGAGCTGCTGATCCAGACCCACTGATCGCCAGCGCCCGGCCGCTCGGATCTGCACACGCCAGGGTCACGGCTGGCCTTGGCGTCTTCACTCCATAACAAACACAATCCGGAGTCACGCACATGCCCCAATTGAAGCGCACCTTGTCGCTGGGTGCGGTCACGCTGTTCGGCATCGCCTACATGACGCCCATCATCGTCCTGGGCACCTTCGGCATCCTGGCCGACACCACCGGCGGTGCGGTGCCTGCCGCCTACCTGGCCGCCGCCATCGCCATGCTGTTCACCGCCCTGAGCTACGGAAAAATGGCCAAGGCCTTTCCGGTCGCCGGTTCGGCCTACACCTACGTACGCAAGTCCATCAGCCCCAAGCTCGGTTTTCTCGCCGGTTGGGCGGTACTGCTCGACTACCTGTTCCTGCCCATGGCGATCTGGCTGATCGGGGCGGCCTACCTGCACTCGGCCTTCCCGCACGTGCCGCAGTCGATCTGGGTGATCGCCTTCATCGCGGTCACCACCGCGATCAACATCGTCGGCCTGCAACTGGCCAAGACGGTCAACGGCGTGCTGATGCTGCTGCAGTTCCTGGTGCTGGCGGCGTTCGTCGGGCTGGCCGCCCACTACGCCACGGGCGACCTGCGTCAGCCGTTCTGGACGCTCGCGCCGTTCTACCAGGACGGGTTCCAGCTCCCGCTGGTGATGAGCGGTGCGGCCATCGCCTGCTATTCGTTCCTGGGGTTCGATGCGGTCAGCACCCTCACCGAGGAAACCCATGAGCCGCGCAAGACCATCCCGCGGGCGATCCTGCTGATCACCTTGCTGGGGGGCATCCTGTTCATCGGCGTCAGCTACGTGGTCCAGCTGGCCCACCCCTCCTCCGAGTTCGCCAACGCCGATTCGGCGGCCTATGAGATTGCCCAGGCCATCGGCGGTGACGTCTTCGTCAGTGTCTTTCTGATCGGCCTGATCGTAGGGCAATTCACCTCGGGCCTGTCTGCCCAGGCGAGTGCCTCGCGGCTGCTGTTCGCCATGGGCCGGGACGGCGTGCTGCCCAAGCGCTGGTTCGGGCGCCTGAGCGAACGCTTCGGCACGCCCGTGATCAGCCTCGTGCTGTGCGGCGTCGTGGCGCTGCTGGCGTTGCGCATGGACGTGACCACCTCCACCTCGTTCATCAACTTCGGCGCATTCCTGGCCTTCAGCCTGGTGAACCTGTCGGTGGTCTTCCACTACTGGATCGATCAGGGCGCGCGTGGTGCCAAGGCTGCGGTGATCTACCTGCTCTTCCCACTGATCGGCCTGGTCGCCGATCTCTGGCTGATGGCCAGTCTGGATTCCATGGCCCTCTACCTGGGTGGGGTCTGGCTGGTCATTGGTATGGTCTATCTGCTGGTGCTCACGGGCGGCCTGCGTCGGCAGCCGCCGGAAATGCAGTTCGAGGAGGCCTGATCGGGGAGCCTGGGCCCGCAGCTTCAGACCGATGTCCTGCCAGGTCTGGATCGTGCTCGCCCACGAGGGGCCGCGCTCGCCGCCCTTGGCACGCGAGCCACGCGGTCGCAACGACAGAAGTTAGCGGCGAAATGCCACAAAAAAACCCGCGTTCACCTCCCCAGGCGAGCGCGGGTTTTTCATCACGCCCAAATCAGACGCGCTTGGCACCCCGGATCTGGTGCACCACACCCATGGCCACCACGATGGCCGCCGCAGCGCCCGTGGAGATCACCAGGATCTGGTAGTCCGGCAGGAAGGCCATCACCACCAGGCAGACCACGATGAACGCGATCACCAGGTAGGTCAGCCAGGGGAACAGCCACATCTTGAGCTGGATCTCCTTGCCCTCGGC
>JAQZAY010000511.1 GCA_029239415.1 Pseudomonas sp.
CAGGCTGATGCGGTTGAAGCCCAGTTCGCGCAACAGGCCCATGGTCGACCAGTCGGCCTCGCGCGGGTCGATCTCGATGCCGTAGTCGCCGGAGTCGTCATCGAGCAGGCCGAAGTGCTGACGCAGGCTGGCCATCAGCGCACGCAGTTCGACATGGCTGAGGAAGGTCGGTGTGCCGCCGCCGAAGTGCAACTGCTCGACCGGCTGGGCCCGGTCCAGGTGACAGGCGACCAGCTGGATCTCCTGCTCCAGGCGTTGCAGGTACGGTTGGGCCCGGGCGCGGTCCTTGGTGATGACCTTGTTGCAGGCGCAGTAGTAGCAGATGTTGGCGCAGAAGGGCACGTGCACGTACAGCGACAGAGGGCGCATCGCCCGGCGGCTGTCGCGCAGGGCGTGCAGCAGGTCGAACGAGCCGACCTCGGGGCGCAGCTGCACGGCGGTGGGGTAGGAGGTGTAACGAGGCCCGGCCATGTCGTAGCGACGGATCAGGTCTGGATCCCAACGGAGGTCGTCGAGCATGGGAATGTCCTGGAGAGAGAACGGCGGTAGCGCAGTCTAGGACGTCTGCGGCAGGCGACCTTGATCTGCATCAAGGCCGCCTCGGTGAGTGTCGGCCGCGACAAGCCTGGGCGTGGGCGAGGCCGGGAGGCTGGAAAGCCGAACGTGCGCCGAGCGTAAGGGTTACCCTATGCGCTCGAACCTTGGCCGCGGTCGGTCAGGGGCTGTCAGCAGTGAGGTGGGAGACCGGAGTGAGGGAGCGACAGGTGACGAACGAGGATCTGGCGGCATGGAGTGCCTTGGCGCACGTGCCTGGGCTGCGCTGTGATCCGCCCCGGCAGGCGACGGCGGGCATCGGCTGTCTGATCCTCGCCCACGGTGCCGGTGCGCCCATGGACAGCCCGTTCATGGACACGGTGGCAGCACGTCTGGCCGCCCAGGGGATCGGGGTGGTGCGTTTCGAATTCGCGTACATGGCACAGCGGCGGCTGGACGGCAAGCGCCGGCCGCCGAACCCGCAGACAGTCCTGCTCGACCGCTGGCGCGAGGTGCTGACGCAGGTGCGGACGCACCTGACCGGACCTGTGGCGATAGGCGGCAAGTCCATGGGCGGGCGCATGGCCAGCCTGCTGGCCGATGAGAGGGACGTCGAAGCGCTGGTCTGTCTCGGCTATCCGTTCCATGCCGTCGGCAAGCCGGACAAGCCCAGGGTCGAACACCTGGCGACGTTACGTACACCGACCTTGATCGTGCAAGGCACACGCGATGCACTGGGCGATCGCGAGACGGTCGCAGGGTATGCCCTGTCGCCTGCGATCCAGGTGCACTGGTTGGCGACGGGTGACCATGATTTCAAGCCGTTGAAGGTGTCCGGGTTCACCCACGAGCAGCATATGCAAGCGGCGGTGGAGCAGGTGGGGGCTTTCTTGCGAGGTCAGGCTTGAAAGGGTGCCTCGCTCGTCGGTGGCTGAGCTGACGCCATCGCGGGCAAGCCCGCTCCCAGAGGGTGCATCGCCGTCGTGTTGCTACCTGCTTGAAACAGGTACCTGTGGGAATCCGTCTGCCGCCAGGCACCGTGCTGTCGTGCAGAGAACATGGCGATGGCGGGCAGTGCTCGGAGGCTGTGTCGCTGATCGATTTGTGGAGCCGGTTGGGCAGCCCGGGAGGGGCTGCTCCACCCGCCGCGATGGCGCCCGGTCAGGCACCACGGCGCCGTGCTTCGCTCACCCTCGTTCAGTCGCGGTACTCGCACAGGTACGCCGTGTCCACGGCCACCTTCAACTGGAACTTGCTGTCGGCCGGCACCTGGAACTGGCTGCCGCGCTCGAAAGTTTCCCAGTCGTCGCTGCCTGGCAACTTCGCCGTCAATGCGCCCGACACCACGTGCATGATCTCGCGCTTGGCGGTGCCGAACTCGTACTCGCCCGGTGCCATCACGCCCAAGGTGGCAGGGCCTTCCTGGCCGGTGAAGGCGATCGACTTGACGGTTCCATCGAAGTATTCGTTGACCTTGAACATGGCGCGGCTCCTGCATGAAGGCTATGAGAGGGCCGGCCAGTATGCCCAAGGCCCAACGCGCCGTCATCTGCTTTCAGGCCTGGGCCAGCGGCAGGCTCAGGGGCAGCAGGCGTGCCGTGTTGCGGGCGTCTTCCAGCGCTCGGTGCTGTTGCCCAGTGAACTGCAAGCCTGCCAGGTGCAATGCGCCGTTGAGGCCGGTCGGCCGCTCCAGTCGTCGAGCCTTGGCGAAGCGCTGCTTGAGGTTGACGTGTGGCAAGGCCCCCAACAGGCTCTGCACGCCATGCACCTGCCACTCCAGCAGCAATTGCCGACGGTCGTAGTCCCCCCAGCTGACCCAACCTTCGAGGCGTGGTTGATGGTGCACCAGCCAGCGTTCGAACTGTGTCCATACCAGGGCGAACGACTCCGCGGTGTCGATGCTGGCCTGGCCGATGTGCGTCAGGTGACGGCAGAAAGTGGTCAGTTGCGGACGCCGACGTGGTCGCACGAACCGCTGGAAATGGTCGACTTCACGACCTTCCCGGTTCACCAGGCTGGCGCCGATTTCGATGATTTCCATGTCCGTGATCGGCCAACCACCCTCG
>JAQZAY010000091.1 GCA_029239415.1 Pseudomonas sp.
CTGGATCTGCGCCTGCTGGTTGTTCATCACCACCAGCGAGGGCGCGGAAAGTACCTGGGTCTTGCCGGTGGCCTCCAGCGCCCGTATGGCGACTTGCAGGTCACCGCCGACGAAGGAGTAGAACAGCGCATCGGCGGGCCCCAGCCCTACCCCGCCGAAGCCCAGCGCGCCCTGGCTGCCGCGGGCATCGGCGATTCCCTCGGTGGTGGAGTTGCCCGCGAGGTTGCCCAGGTACCATTGCACGCCCAGGTCCAGTTCGTCGCTGAGCGTGACCTCCAGGATGCGTGTCTCTATCTGCACCTGCATGGGGGCGTTGTCGAGCCTGCGGATGGCCGACTCGATCTCGGCCCAGTGCGAGGGCCGGGTGCGCACCAGCAGCTGGTTGCTGCTCTTTTGCGCGGTGATCCGCGTACTGTCGTCCAGGCCCTTGTCGTCCCCTGCCTCGACGCCGCCTGCCAGGTTGCCTTCGCCTTCCTGCTCTTCGCCAGTCGAACCGAAGGTTCGGGAAATGCCTTGGGACGGATCACCGGACATGCCACCGAAGCCCCCCGCCGTACCGCGACCCGCCGAACCCAGCGAACCGCGCCCCAGGCCAGAGCCGCTGCCCACCGGCGAGGACAGAACGGTGGTGGACAGCCCCGGCGCGACCTGCGCTGGCGCCTGATCCTGGATCGCCCCGGTGCCGTAGATCTGGCGCAGGTAGCGGGCCAGGTCGGCAGCCTTCATGTTGCGCACGTCGTAGACATACAGCTGCGGTTCATTGCCGCCGCCTTCGTCGATGGTGCGGATCCACTGGCCGACTTCCTGCAGGTACTGCGGCTGGGATGAAATCACCACGATCGAGTTGGTCCGCTCTATGGGCAGGAAACGCAGCATCCCGGCCAGGGGCGTGCCGCTCTCGGTACCGAACACTTTCTGCAGCTCGGGCATCAATTCGGCCACGTTGGCGCGCTGCAGGCCGAACACGCCCACCGACATGCCCCTTAGCCAGTCGACATCGAAGGTCTGGATGGTGCCCTGGTAATTGGCCAGCTCCTCGGGGGTGCCGGCCATGCCAATCACGTTACGGGCCGGATCGACCAGCAGGAACGCGTTCTCGCGGGCAAAGGGCTTGAGTAGCTTCTGCATCTCGGTGGCCGAGATGAACTGCAGCGGATACAGGCGCACCGACATGCCGCGCGGCGGGGCGCCCATGCCGATGGAGGGCGTCAGCTGCCCCGCCACCGCCTTGCTGGCCGGCAGGATCACATAGCGATCGCCCTGGCGGATCATGGCGTTGTTGGTCCAGCCCAGCAGGCTTTCGAGCACGTCCATGGCCTGGTCCTTGGGGATGGGCCTTGAGGTCGAGAACGACACCTCGCCCGTCACGCCCTGGGCAATGCTGTAGTTCTCCTGCAGCAGGTCGCCCATGATGGTGTTGATGATGGCGACGATGGACTGGTTGGTGAAGTTGAGCATCACCCCCCCTGAGCCTGGTTCCGCCGGCCGGGCGCTCGTGGCGGGGGGGACCTCGCGGATGAAGCGCGCGTTGCCGCGCAGGACCTGTCCCCCGGGGGTGCTGGTGGTGCTGGTGAGCGGCGGCGCGGTGCTGGAGGGCATCGGCACGCTGGCCATCGGACGACGGTCGGCACCGGTGCCACGCAGGGCCTCGCGTACCAGCTCGGGGTCGTTGTCGGGCACTTTCTCGGTGGCGCAGCCCGCCAGCAGCGTCAGCAGCAGAAGCGCCAGGCCCTCGTGCAAGGGTTTGCTCATGTCATGGCCTCACTGGACTCGCGGTGCGCGGCTTGGCGGTTGCCGGTGCGCTGGGCAAACGGGGTGTCAGCAACTGCAGCATGCGAGACTCGCTGCTGTTGTGAAGTTCTACGCGGCGCGGCTCTATACGCCGTATACGCCAGCCATCCTTGAGCGTGGCGCCCTCGCGCAGTGCCAGGCTGGTGCCGCCTTGCTGCTTGAACAGGGCGATGCGGTGATCGCCTTCGATAATGATGCCGGTCAGCAGAAACGTGCTGAGGTCAGGGCCGGAACTCGTGGGCACTCCCTGTGCATCGGGCCCACGATCGGGGTTGAACAAGGGCTGTTGCCAGGCAGCGGCGAGGTCCTGCAAGGAGGGGGGTTGAAAAGGGCCGGCTGATTCTTGCTCCGAGGCCATGGCAGGGGGTGCCGAGGCAGCTGGCTGCGATGCGTCCCGAGCGCTGAGCAGGACGAGCGCCAGGCCTGCCAGCAGTACCGCCACCAGCAGCAACGCCAGGAGCGGCGCCCGACGGGTCACTGTTCGTCACCCGACTCGAAGGGTTCGTCCTGTGCAGCAGGGGCCACGTCAGGCAGGTCGCCGTCGTTCGTTTTGCTCGGCGCTCCAGGCGATGGAGCGGCCATGTAGCCGGCCACCAGCAGGTGCACGCTGAGCCTGCCTGCCGCCTGGCCTTGCTTGGCCTGGGCGGCCCGGCTGATATTGAGCTCTTCGACGAACAGCAAGGGCCGTGCGTATTCAAGTGCGTGCAACAGCCGGGTCAGCGGCTCGACGCCGCACTCGAGGTCCAGGCTGAGCATGATGCGCTGGTACGGCAAGTCTTGCGCGGCGGGCTCCGCGGCCATCGGCATGCGCTGGGTGACCTTGCACCCCGGCCCTACCGTCTCGAGGTTCTTCACCTGCTCGGCGACCTTCTGCATCAAGTCGCTGGCCACTGCGCCACTGTCCTCGCCAGGCAGTAGCGTCTGCGTATCGCGGCTGTGCAGCCGGGCGTCCTGGACCTGGCGTTGCAGCGCCTCACGCTGGCCGAGCAGAGCGCTGTAGTGTCGCTGCTGGTCGTCGAGCTCGGCCAATTGCTGGTTCGCCGCCATCAAGGGCCCGACAAACCAGCTGTGCACCAGCAGCCAGTACGCTGCTGCGATCACCAGGCCGAGCAGGACCAGTGCCGCCACACGCTGGTCACGGGCTGACAGGTGCGGCCGCATGGGCTTGCTCCCGCGAGAGCTGAGCGCGCACGTAGAACCGGTCCTTGCCGCTGTCGGCGTCCGGCTGGATGACGCCTTGATAGCGTACATCCGTCAGATGCGAGCAGCCCTTCATCTGGTTGAGCAAGCCGCTGGCATGGCCGGTGAAGCCCGCCAGGTCGATCTGGCCGTCCCGGTTCACCTGCAAGCTCTGCAGCCAGGTATCGAGCGGCAGGCAAGCGCTCAGCTCGGCAAGCAGCAATGCGTAGGTGGCCTGGCGCTGCTTGAGCGCGGTCAGCGAGCGCGTTGCACTGTCGGCCTGGGTGAGTTGCTGGCGCAGCCCCTGCAACTCGGCGGCCTGGGACCGCAGCGCCCGCACCTCGGCGGCGCGCTGCTGCAGTGCGGCCTCGCGCTGGTGGAGCATGGCTGACATCGCGGCATAGGCCAGGCACACGGCCAGCGACCCCGATACCACCAGCAGGCGCATCCTGCGCTGGCTCCCGGCGCGGGGCGCAGACGCGGGCAGCAGGTTCAGCCCTAGTCGCTCGCCCTGTTCGTCCAGCAGGTCGATACGGTCGAGGACGATACCGTGTCGCGCGAACCCGTCCAGCCAGGTGGCAAGCCGGTCCCGCCGCAAGGTCACCAGGGTCAGGCGCACACGACCGCCAGCGGTACCTTCGCGGCGCACGACATGATGCGCCTGCTGTGCGCTGAACGGCGTGAACCGGTCCAGCTCGTAGGCCAGTATCGAGTCCAGGTCGCGGCCTGCCGCCAAGGGCAGGGACAAGGACTGGCGCAATGCCTGGTCAGGCTGCAGCAGCAGGACTGCCTGGGCATCGACCGCAGGGGCCGGGTTTGCGACCAGTGGCCATTGGTAGAGCTGCTCGGGTAGCTTGCGCGAAAGCTGCCGGGGCACGCTGGCGCGCAGTTGCTCGACCCACCAGCGCCAGGCGTGTTGCACAGCACTGCCTTGCCAGCCGGCAGGCATGTACTTGTTCAGGTTCCATGACGAAAGTATGTGCATGGCTTGCCAGCGCCTCACTCGCTGTAGCGCAGGACCCTGAATGGCCGAGGGCCTTGCTCAATTGAAAGTAGCACCGTGCCGTGGATTTGGGCGGAAAAGCCATGCGGCCGGAGGGCCAGGCTGTGGATGGTCACGATAGGACCGGGATCGCTCCCCTGGGCAGCGACTCGGGGAAGTCCCAGGGCCTGGCGCAACGGCTCACTGGCAAAGGCAGGATCAGGACTGGCCAGACCGCTCCAGAGCGTGACTTGCGGCAGCATCCGCGCATACAGGGCACCGGTCATGCCCGGCCAGCTGCGCATCTCCTCCAGGGCGCGCAACGGCGGCCTGTCGTCCCCACGCTCGCCCGAGAGCGCGGCGGCCAGCTGCCGCGATTGCGCGGTCGTTGCGCCCAGGCCCAGGGCAACCCGGGCGAAGTCGGTGGCACTGGCCACGTTCAGGTCCAGCTTGCCGCGCTCGCTGCGCACGCGTATCTGCAACGCCGCGCCGTCGAACTCCAGCGCCTGGGCACGCCCATCGGCGATCCACCGCCGGGCGGGCACCGGCTCGCGCAGGCCACGGACCGCCAATGCCAGGCCCGCTTCGGCGGCCCAGACCGCCCGGGTGTGCTCGCGCTGCCACTGGCCAAGGCGCAACTCCTGGCGCACCGCGCCGACCAGCCCGGACATCATGAGCGTCAGCAGTGCCAGCAGGCCGATCACCAGCAGCAAGGCGATCCCCCGCGACCGGCGCTTCATGGGGATGCCAGCTCGCCGCTGAGGTCCAGCCGCAATGCAACCACTTGCGTCGTCCAGGGTACCGGGCCGTCGGCTTGCACTGCGATGCGCACCTGCCTGGGCAAGCGCCTTGGCCATGGCCAGCGATCCAGCCATGCAGTGCGCTTGCCCATGGCGTCGATGCCCCGGTAGCTCAGGCGGACCCCTCGTACCTCGCGCAGCAGCCATTGAGGTTCTCCCCAGGGCATCGATGCGCTGTCTTCAAAGCGGATACGCAGCGCCGGACGCTTGCCTTGCCGAGCCACGTCCAGGATGTGCCAATGGATACCTCCTCCCAGGTCCGCGGGCAAGGCGGCGGCAAAGCGCAGCGACTCAGGCTGGCCCACGAAGACCTGCCCCGCGTCTTCCTGCCCCATGTCTTGTTGCATGCGCTGGATCGGCAGCGTCTGCTGGATCGCCTGGTGCAGGAAGTTCTGCGCTGCCCGGACTTCATCGAGCCGATGCAGATACCGGTCGGCACTGGCCAGGCCGCGCTGGGCCAGCAGCAGCGAGCTGGCCACGACGGTCAGCAGTACGCCGAGCAGGGCCAATGCCACGAGGATCTCGATGAGCGTGAAGCCCCGTGCCGATCGAGTCATGGCGCTTGCCCCGGCAGCGAGGGCGCCTGCACCACCAGCGTGCTCAATACCCAGGGCGCCGTGCCAGGTGTCTCGAGCTGCAACTCGACGCGCAACAGCGGCAAGCGGCCCTCGCCGCCGGGCATCAGGATGATGCGCTCGGTCCAGCGGATGCCACCGTCGGTGACGCCCCGGCGCAACCCAGGTTGCAGGCGCAGGTCGCGCTGCTCATCGAGCAGGCTGCGGGCAGCCTGACGCTTGGCCTCGCTGTCGCGCATCTGCGCGAGGCTGCGGTTGATCTGGGCCAGGGTCGACAGGGTCACGGTCAGCAGCACCGCCAGCAGCGCCAGCGCTGCCAGCACTTCGAGGAGGGTGAAGCCGGCGCCATTGCCCCCGTGCCGGCCCCTGCCCCTGTTCATGGCGTGGCCGTCCAGCGCACGTCCCCGGTCAGCCAGCCGATGTCGATGCGCCATTGGCGGTCGCCGCGCACCACCAGCAGGTGGCCGCCGCTGGAGCTGCCATCGGGATAGAACGCCACGGCGCTGCCCAGCCGCTTGGCGGTCAACAGCCGCACCTGAAGCGTGTCGGGCCAGCCGCGACGCGGTTGCCCGGGGCCGCCATACCAGCGTCCGGCCATGTCGAAATGCAATAGCAAGGGTGCGTTGTCCATCACCGCTTGCGCGCGCGTCTGGCGCAGCGCGTAGACCATCTCGCGCACCGCCTGGCGTTCGCGGCTGGCTTGCAGCCCGTGGGCTATGCCGGTGGCCATCAGGCTGGCCGCCACGGCGACCAGGACGATGACCACCAGCATTTCGATCAGGGTGAACCCCGCCGGGCGGCGCATGGAGGTCTATTCCCAGTTGCCGACATCGGCACTGTAGCCCTCACCTCCTGGCTGGCCATCCTGGCCATAGAAGATAAGGTCGAACTGGCCGTGCTGGCCTGGGTAGCGATAACCGAACGCATGACCAAACGGGTCCTTGAGGTCCGAAGGCTTGGCGTAGGGCCCGTTCCAGCCCTTCTCGCCGCTGGGCGGGGTGGTCAACTGGGCCAGTTGCCTGGGCGGGGCGCCGAGGTCGAGCCCGTAGCTTTCGATCTTCATGCCCAGGCTGGCCAACTGCGCCTTTCCCGCACCGTACTTGCCCTTGTCGACGTTGCCGCCGACCTGGCGTACCACAATCGTCGCGACGATCCCCAGCAGGACGATCACGGCGAGCATTTCCAGCAAGGTGAAGCCGGGCTGGCGGCGCTTGGCGTTTGAATGGCGCATGTCGAGGCCTCAGAGGTTATTGGTCAGGCTCATCAGCGGGAGCATGATGGCCAGCATGATGACTGCCACCAGCAGCGCCATGACCAGGGTCAGGGTCGGCACCAGTGCCGCGAGCAGCCGGTCGATGCTGCGCTGGGCCTGCTGGTCGAATACATCGGCGACCTTGAGCAGTACCCGGTCCAGTTGCCCGGCCTGCTCGCCCACCTCGATCATCTGCAAGGCGAGCGATGGCAACAGCCGGTCATCGTGCAAGGCAGCGGCGAGCGACCCGCCATTTCTGACCCGGTCCAGCGCCAGGTCTACCAGCTCGGCCACCGCCTGGTTGACGCAGACCTCACGGGCGATGGCCAGGGCTTCGAGCAGCGGCACCCCGTTATGCAGCAAGGTCCCCAGCGTGCGCGCCAGGCGGGCGATCTCCAGGCGCTGGGCAAGCACGCCGATCACTGGCAGGCCCAGCAAGCGGCGGTGCAGCCGACGCTTGCGCTCGGCTTGGCGCCAGTAGGCCGGCCAGGCCAATACCGCCGCCGCCAGCCCTGCCAGCAACCACGGCCAGTACGTGCCGATACCCAGGCCGATGGCCAGGATCGCCTCGGTCACCAGCGGCAAGGGCACGCCAAGGTCGTTGAATATTGGCACGAACTGCGGCACTACGTAGGCGACCAGAAGGATCAGTGCCCCTATGACGCCGACCACCAGGAATACCGGGTAGATCAGCGCATTGATGAGCTGGCCCTTGAGCACTTGGCGGCGCTCGACGTAATCGCTCAGTTGCTCGAGGGTGTCGTGCAACGCACCGCTCGCCTCTCCCGCCCTCACGACGCTCAGGTACAGGGCAGAAAACTGGCCGTCCTCCTCGCCCATGGCGCTGGACAGCGCCTGTCCGCCCTTGACCCGTTCGCGGATGCGCTCGAGCAACGCGTGGGCCCGCGTGCCTTCACCCGGTTGCTGCTTGAGCAGCACGCCGAGCGCCTGTTCCAGCGGCTGGCCGGCGCCCAGCAGGATCGCCAGCTGCTGGGTGAAGTTGAGCACGAATGCCTGTTTCAGCCGCGCCGTGCCCCGCGCCCGCCAGCCATTGCCCTCTCCTGCCTGCACGTCCACCACCAACAGGCCACGCTTGTGCAGCAGCTGGGCCACGGCCGCGCTGTCGGCAGCCTCGAGATCACCGTGGCGTGCGGTGCCATCGGCCTCCAGGGCCTTGTAGTGAAAACGCGGCATGCAAGGCTCTCCTCAATCGCTGCGCGTAACCCTCAGGACTTCCTCCAGGCTGGTAGTCCCTGCCAGGGCCTGGCGCAAACCTTCCTCGAACAGCGTGCGCAGCCCGCTTTGGCGTGCGGCGCGCTCCAGGGTTGCCGCGTCGGCGCGGGCCATCAGCAACTCGCGCAACTCATCGTTCATCACTAGCAACTCGGTGATTGCACTGCGCCCGCTGTACCCTCCCCCGGGCGACCCGGCACGGGGCCGATACAGCAGGATCGGACGCTCGTCGGTAAAACGCTCGAGCCCATGCTCGGCAATCAGCGCAGGGCTCGCGACAAAGGCTTCGCGATGTTCCGGCGCCAGTCGGCGAACCAGCCGCTGGGCCAGGATCCCGGTCACGGTCGAGGCGATCAGGTAGCTTTCGACCCCCATGTCCAGCAGGCGGGTGATGCTCGACGCAGCGCTGTTGGTATGCAGCGTGGACAGCACCAGGTGCCCGGTAAGCGATGACTGGATGGCGATGCGGCAGGTTTCCAGATCGCGCATTTCGCTGATCATGATGACGTCCGGGTCCTGGCGTACGATCGAGCGCAAGGAGGTGCAAAGTCCAGGCCGATGGCGGGCTTGACCTGGATCTGGTTGATGCCCTCGATCTGGTATTCCACCGGATCCTCGACGGTGATGATCTTGCGCTCCGGCGTGTTCAGCTGGGTCAGGGCGGTATACAGGGTAGTGGTCTTGCCGGACCCGGTCGGCCCGGTCACCAGGACGATGCCATTGGGCTGCGCCAGCAGGTCGAGCAATCGCTGCAGGCGCGCGCTGTCGAGGCCCAGGCTAGGCAGGTCGAAGGCGACCGTCTGGCGGTCGAGCAGACGCATCACTACAGACTCGCCAAAACGCGTGGGCACGGTCGAGACCCGCAAGTCGAGCTCGCGGCCCTGGACCCGCAGCATGATCCGGCCGTCCTGCGGCAGGCGCCGCTCGGCGATGTCCAGGTGCGCCATGATCTTGATGCGCGAGATCACTGCCGCGGCCGAATTGAGCGGCGGCGCTTCGCCCTCCTGCAGGACCCCGTCGATGCGGTAGCGCACCTTGAACTGGTTCTCGAATGGCTCGATGTGGATGTCCGAGGCGCGCAGGTCCACCGCGCGTTGCATCAGCAGGTTGACCAGGCGAATGACCGGCGCTTCCGAGGCCTGGTCCTTGAGTCGTTCGATATCATCGGTGGAGCCACGGGAGTGCCCTTCGAGGTTTTCGATGAGGGTGCCGATCGCCGAACGGCCGTGGCCGTAGAAACGCTCGGTCAGCGCTTCGACCTCTTCACGGGTGGCGACGAGGGTGTCCACGGCGACCTCGCAGGCATAGGCCACTGCCTTGGCGGGATAGGGGTCGGCGGGATCGACCTGCGCCAAGAGCAGCACGTCGCCACGCCAGCCCGTTGGCACCACTTGGTATTGCCGAAGGAAACGCTCCCCCAGCGCTGGCAGGGGATCAAGCAGCGCCGGCATGGCTTCGATGTCCAGTAGCGGCGCGGGCAGCAATGCAGACCAGGCGCGGGCGACTTCGCGGCTGGACACGCTGCCCATCCGGGTGAGCAGGCCGAGCAGCGAGTTGTCTGGGTCGGTATCTGCCAGCCGTCGTGCTCGCGCCAGCTCTCCAGGCTTGAGCCCACCATTGACGATCAGCCAGCGACACACTTGCTCGGCATCGGGCATCGTGCTCTGGACGGATGTCATGAACGGTCATGCCTGGAAAGTGCGTTCATGTGTATCACCTGTGAAACATTAGTCAAACAATGATTAGGTGGCTTGAATAAAAGATCTTTACCTTTGATGAAGTTAGACGTTCGCGCTCGGTTCATGCAAGGTTATTCGCCCAGTCAGATGCAAAGCGTCTTATGGAAGTTGAGCAAAGACTAAATATCCATAAGCAGATAATTATGTTGACTTTGCTTCTGTCAGCGACGTTTTATCACAACTCTGTCCCGGAGAAATAACAACCAAGAATACTATCAATACGACATGACGCGCGGACGAACATGCAGAGCGCAGCACCCCGTTTTCCTGCATCCAAATGCGGAACCCTGAGCCTTTGCTCGTAGGTGCCCCTCTAATACTGCACGGTTGCTCTTCCCTGCCACGTGCCAAGTACTGGCTAACGACCCGGCCTATTTGCCAGGCCGACTAACAGCGGAATGACATCATGAAACATGGTCCTGCAATTCCTCACCCCCGGATATTGTCGCTATTATCCTCGGCAATACTTCTAGCGCTTCTTCCCACTGCCAATGCTGCCATGCGCACCGATGCCGAAGCCGATCGAATGGCACAGCAAACGGTTGCACAAATGACGCTGCTGGAAAAACTCGACTACATCGGCGGTACGGGCGGCTGGGACATAAAGCCACTGCCCCGCTTCGGTATTCCCCAGATCCTCGGCGCCGATGGCGGCCTCGGCCTGCGCTACACCAACCAGGGCAACGACCAGGGCGTCGGCTACCCCAGCGGCCCTTCACTGGCGTCCACCTTCAACCTCGAGCGCGCAGTGGACTTTGGCCGGGCACTGGGCTACGACACCGCCAATGGCGGCTACCACTACATCACCGGCCCCGGCATGAACATGTACCGCATGCCCTACGGCGGGCGTAACTTCGAGTATGTGTCCGGCGAAGACCCCTACCTGGGCGCCGGCATGGCGGCGGCGGTCGTCAACGGTGTCCAGTCGCGCGGCGTGTGGGCCGATGCCAAGCACTACGCGGCCAACGACCAGGAGACCAACCGCTTCACGCTCAACGAGACGATCCCGGAACGGGTGCTCCGCGAAATCACCATGCCGCCCTTCGAGTCGGCCGTGAAAAACGGCACCGTGGCGCTGCTGATGTGCGCGTTCCAGAAGGTCAACGGTGAATATGCCTGCCAGAACAGTCATCTCATCCGGCAGATTCTCAAGCGTGACTGGCGCTCCCGCGGTTTCGTCCAGACCGACTACAACGCCATCGTCAATGGCGTGGCGGCGGCCCAGGCGGGTACCGACATCGACATGCTCTTCGGGTCGCAGATGAACCCTACCGTCCTGCTGCCTGCCATCGAAAGCGGCGAGCTGCAAGAGGCGACCATCGATGACAAGGTGCGGCGGATCCTGCGCCAGATCTACCTGTTCGGCTTCGACACCTATGTGCCGCCCACGACGTTCGATACCCAGAGCCTGAACAGCAACCTCGCAGCGCTGAGCGTTGCGCGCGAGGGCATCGTCCTGCTCAAGAACCGGGATGGCCTGCTGCCGCTGGACGCTGCCCAGGTGCAGAGGATCGCGGTGATCGGGTTGTCCGCCAAGTATGCGCCGCCAACAGGTTTCGGCAGCGCCTACATCGATCCGTCCTACTACATCAGCGAACTCAGCGGACTCAGGCAAACCGCCCCGGGTGCGCAGGTAGACTTCCTCGACGGGCTGTCGCTGGACCCTGCCGCCACGGTATGGACGCATGACGATGGCTCGGGCACTCCGGCTCAGGGCGTGACCGCCGAGTACTTCACCAACCCGACCTTGTCCGGAACGCCTGCCGTGACCCGGACCGAGCCGCAGGTCGACCTCGACTGGAACACCGATCCGGCGCCACCCACCAACGGCGACACGGCCAATACCTCGGCACGCTGGCGCGGCCAGGTCACGCCTGCCACCAGTGGCGACCACGTATTCAAGGTGCGTGCCGACGGCGCGATCCGCCTGACGGTCAACGGTACCGAGATCATCAACAATGGTACCGGCGACCCGCTGCCAAACAACAGCATTCCTCCGACGATCCCCGAGTCGGCCAAGGTCAACCTGCAGGCTGGCCAAAGCTATGAGGTGACCCTGGAGTACATCCGTCGACCTGGCTATATCGGTGTCTTTGGCGGGTTTACCGGGGTGCAGATGAGCTGGGCCTCGCTGGCGGCCCCCGCAGACCTTGGCAGCTACGATGCGGTCGTGGTCGCGGTAGGCAACACTGCCGAGTACGAAGGAGAAGGCTGGGACCATCCTTGGGAGCTACCCGAGTTCCAGGGACAACTGCTGCAGAGCGTCACCGCGGCCAATCCCAAGACCATCGTAGTGATGCACGGGGGCACGGGCCTGAAGATGAACGATTGGGTGGACCAGGCAGGCGGCGTGCTGCATGCGTTCTATCCAGGCCAGAACGGTGGGCAAGCGTTGGCGGAGATCCTCTTCGGCAGCGTCAACCC
>JAQZAY010000512.1 GCA_029239415.1 Pseudomonas sp.
CCGGCCCAGCCTGATGCTCTGCCTCAAGCTGATCACCGGCAGCTTCCGGGTCGGGGTGTCGAAGCTGCTGGTCACCCGCGCCCTCGCGCAACTGGCCGGACTGGACGCCAAGCGCGTCGCCCAGCGTCTGGTCGGCTACACCGACCTCTCGCATCGGCCGACGGCGGCCAGCTATCAGACGCTGATCGCGCCGGAGTCGGCCGATGAGCATGCCCAGCGCGGTGGACAGCCCTACCCGTTCTTCCTGGCCCATGCCCTGCAAGCGCCCACCGAGCAGTTCGACGCGCTGCTCGGGCCGACCGGCGACTGGCAGGCGGAATGGAAGTGGGACGGCATTCGTGCCCAGGTGGTCAGGCGCGACGGGCAGTTGTGGATCTGGTCACGGGGCGAGGAGCTGGTCACCGACCGTTTCCCGGAGCTGCACAGCCTGGTCGACAGTCTGCCGGACGGGGTCGTGCTCGATGGCGAGATCCTGGTCTGGAAGGCGCCCGACGCCGGGCAGGAAGCGACGGTTCAGCCTTTCGCCCTGCTGCAACAGCGACTGGGGCGCAAGACCTTGGGCAAGAAACTGTTGGCCGATGTCCCGGTGGTGCTGCAAGCCTACGACCTGCTCGAATGGGAAGGGGAAGATTGGCGCACGCGCCCTCAGCATGCACGGCGCGCCCAGCTCGAACGCCTGGTCGAGACTCACCCCTCGGCCCCGGTGCTGCTCTCGCCGCTGCTCACGGGCAAGGACTGGGCCGATCTTGCCGAACAGCGCGAGCAATCGCGGGCCCTGGGCGTCGAAGGGCTGATGCTCAAACAGCGCGAGGCGTTGTATGGCGTCGGGCGCACCAAGGACATGGGCCTGTGGTGGAAGTGGAAGATCGACCCGTTCAGCGTGGACGCCGTGCTGATCTACGCACAACGAGGCCACGGGCGCCGCGCCAGCCTGTACAGCGACTACACCTTTGCTGTCTGGGACGGTCCGCCCGGCGCGCCGGACCGCACCTTGGTGCCATTCGCCAAGGCCTATTCGGGCCTGACCGATGCCGAGATGCGCCAGGTCGACGCCATCGTGCGCAAGACCACCGTCGACACCTTCGGGCCGGTGCGCAGCGTGACGCCGACCCTGGTGTTCGAACTGGGGTTCGAAGGCATCGCCCTGTCCAAGCGTCACAAGAGCGGTATCGCCGTGCGCTTTCCACGCATGCTGCGCTGGCGTCACGACAAACCGGTGGACGAGGCCGATGACCTGGCGACCCTGCAGGACCTGCTGGCCTGAACGGATGGGGCGATCATGTGCTGCGCGCGCCCGTGACCTGTGATTGTATAGGCCTGTGACAGCGCCTTTTTCTCTCGCCGATCCAGGAGTCCCATGCGACACGTGATCCATGACCTGTTCGGGCCCACGCCCGGCAGCGTCCGTCAACTGCACAGCTTCCACTATGGCCCGCGCACCGGCGGCAAGGTCTACATCCAGGCTTCGCTGCACGCCGACGAGCTGCCGGGCATGCTGGTGGCCTGGCACTTGAAGCGCCGGCTGGCCGCCCTCGACGCCGAAGGCCGGCTGCTGCATGAAATCGTGCTGGTGCCGGTGGCCAATCCGGCGGGTCTGGAGCAGGTCGTGCTCGATGCGCCGCTGGGGCGTTTCGAGCTGCACAGTGGCGAGAACTTCAACCGTCATTTCGTCGATCTCTCCGACACGATCGGCGATCAGGTCGAAGGCCTGCTCGGCCAGGACCCGGAGCTGAACCAGGAGCTGATCCGCGATCATCTGCGCCGCAACCTGCAGGCCCATCCGGCCCATACGCCCTTGCAGGCCCAGCGCCTGACCTTGCAGCGCCTGGCCTGCGACGCCGACCTGATCCTCGACCTGCACTGCGACTTCGAGGCGGTCGAGCACCTCTACACCACGCCCGACGCCTGGCCCCAGGTCGAGCCCCTGGCCGGCTACCTGGGCGCCCAGGCCAGCCTGTTGGCCACCGACTCGGGCGGTCAGTCGTTCGATGAGTGTTTCAGCCTGCTGTGGCTGCAGCTCCAGCAACGGTTCGCCAGACGCTTCCCGATGCCTGCGGGCAGCGTCTCGGTGACCCTCGAGTTGCGCGGACAGGCCGATGTCAGTCATGGGCTGGCCGAACGGGACTGCCAGGCGATTCTCGACTACCTGACGTTCAGGGGCGCCATTGCGGGTCAGGCGCCGCCCCCGCCGGCCCTGCTGTATCCGGCGACGCCCTTGGCAGCTGTCGAGCTGCTGGTGGCGCCACACGGTGGCGTGCTGGTCTTCCAGGCCGAGCCAGGGCAGTACCTAGAGGCCGGCCAGGTGGTTGCCGAGGTCATCGATCCGCTCACCGACCACGTCACCCCCGTGCCCACCCAGCAGGCCGGGCTGCTCTACGCGCGCAGCGGTCGACGCCTGGCGACCCACGGCATGGCCATCGCCCATGTGGCTGGCGAGCGCGTCTGCCGCTCAGGCTATTTGCTGGCGCCCTGAGCGAGTAAAACCAACCGGGCCTAGCGGCGGTCTGTAGAGCACACCCTCCAGAACGGTCCGCCGCATGCCGCCAGCTTCCGACCTCGCCAGTCAATGGTTCAGCGCCCAGGGCTGGAAGCCCT
>JAQZAY010000092.1 GCA_029239415.1 Pseudomonas sp.
ACGCAGCCCCATTTCCTTGTATTCCGGGTTGAAACGAATGCCCGGACGGCTGTTGCGCAGGTTTTCGGTGACGGTAGCTTTGTCATTGCCCAGGCACGAAACGATGCCCAGACCAGTGATAACGACGCGGCGCATGCGAATAACCCTTAGAAATTGTCAGTGGAGGTGAACACGCCGACCCGCAGGCCTTCGGCTGTGTAGATCTCGCGACCGTCGACGCTGACCGAGCCATCTGCGATGGCCATGTTCAGCTTGCCTTTGAGGACGCGCTTGATCTGAATGTTGTAGGTGACCTTCTTCGCTTGCGGCAGGACCTGGCCGAAGAATTTCACTTCGCCCGAGCCCAGGGCGCGGCCTCGGCCTGGCAGGCCCTGCCAGCCCAGAAAGAAGCCGACCAGCTGCCACATGGCATCGAGACCCAGGCAGCCCGGCATCACCGGATCGCCCTCGAAGTGGCACGCGAAAAACCACAGGTCGGGATTGATATCCAGCTCGGCGACCAACTCACCCTTGCCGTACTTGCCCCCTTCGGCGCTGATATGGGTGATGCGATCGACCATCAGCATGTTCGGGGCGGGCAGTTGCGCATTACCCTGGCCGAACAGCTCACCGCGACTGCAGCGCAGCAGGTCTTCCCGAGTAAAGGCGTTTTGTTTGGTCATGCGAGCTCCTCAATAATCCCCGTGTGGCAGGGGGCAAATCTTCCCGACCGACCCATTGCGCTTGCGCATTGGGCAGTAGCCTACAGGTAGACTATTGCGTTGTAGTGAAAGTCACAGCGCACCCGGTAAAAGAAGTACAAGTGTGCACTGAAATATCTATTCTCAGGCCAGGCAAAGATCCTGTCCAGTCTGTAAGACTGCCCCACTTTAGCATTTATCGCCAGTCGAGGCTGCCTGTCCGGGCAGCCAGCGCTGCAGAACCTGCTGCAGCTCGGTACGCTTGAAAGGCTTGCTCAGGTAATCGTTCATGCCTGCCTCGAGACAGCGTTCGCGATCGCCCTGCAGGGCATTGGCGGTCAGCGCGATGATCGGCAGGCCCGTGCCTTGTGGCAGCTGGCGAATACGACGCGTGGCTTCGTAGCCGTCGACCAGCGGCAGCCGGCAATCCATCAGCACGGCGGCATGCTGTCGCTGCCCAACCTGCTCCACGGCCTGCTGGCCATCGCTGGCCACGCTGACCTCGAACCCCAGGCTGCGCAGCATGGCCTCGATCACGGTCTGGTTCACCGGGTTGTCTTCGACCAGCAGGATGCGCCGGCCCTGGCCGACCACCGTGCTGGTGGCCGGGGGCGTGATGAGCAGGGCGACAGGCGCGCAGGACACGGCCAGGGGCATCTCCAGGGTAAAGATCGAGCCATGGCCCTCGCGGCTTTCCCCGCGCAGGTTGCCGCCCATGCGCTCAGCCAGGGTGCGGGCGATCGCCAGGCCCAGGCCGGTGCCGCCGTAACGCCGGGAAATGGAGTTGTCGGCCTGCTTGAAGGCCACGAACATGGTATCCAGGCGCTCGCTGTCGATGCCGATGCCGGTATCGCGCACTGCGCAGGTGAGCCAGATCAGCTGTGGGTCCAGCACCTGCCAGCGTGCCTGGACCTCGACCTCGCCGCGCTCGGTGAACTTCAAGGCGTTGCCGATCAGGTTCAGCAGAACCTGGCGTATGCGCGTCGGGTCTCCTGTCACTTGCATCTGCTCCATCCCAGGCGGTACCACCAGGCGCAAGGCCAGGCCGCGCTGCGTGGCGCTGTGCTGGAACGACTGCACGCTGCTGCCGATCAGCTCGCCCAGGTTGAAGTCGATATGCTCGAGCTCGAGCGCAGCACGTTCGATGCGAGAGAAGTCCAGTATGTCGTTGATCACCTTGAGCAGATGCCCGGTAGACTCGCTGGCCACCGCGGCGTACTCGGCCTGCTCGGCACTCAGGTGGGTGGTCTCGAGCAGCTGGAGCATGCCCAGGACGCCATTCATCGGCGTGCGCAGCTCATGGCTCATCATCGCCAGGAAGTCGGACTTGGCCTTGTTCGCCTGCTCGGCCTCCTCGCGTGTCTGGATCAGCTGGGCCATGGCCTGCTGCTGCTCATCGCTCGCCTGGTCCAGTGCGCTGGCCAGGTTGTTGATGTGCCTGGCCAGATGGCCCAGTTCGCTATCGTCCACCACCGGCAGAGGGGCATTGAAGTCCCCTTGGGCAATGGCCTTGACCGCATGCCCCATGTCGCTGATCGGCTTGGCCAGGCTTTGGGCCAGGCGACGTGCCAGGACAAAGGTGAACAGCAAGGCGAACAGAGCGAGGACCCCGGCCTTGATGACGATTTCCTGCTGGCGCTGACTGAAGGCATCATCGGACATACCGACGATGACCCGCCCCAGGTAGTCGTCGGCGACAGTGGGGGCGGGCAGCTTGTCCTGCTGCAGGAAGTCGGTGTCCAGGCGGATCTGCTGCAGGCGGATCGGGGCCTGGAATACCTTGACCTGCTGCACGCGGTTGGCGCTCTGGTCGGGCTGTTCGACATACACCAGGATGTGGTTGCGGCTGTCCTGTGCCTCGAGAAAGCGCACGTGGGGAATGCTCAGGGTGGCCTGCATGAGGCTCTCGAGCACTTCGTTGTTGCCCGAGATCACCCCGTATTCCGATGCCGGGGCCAGTTGATTGGCGATCAGCTGGCCGGTGTGGTTGAGTTCCTGGCGAAGGTCCTGGATGCGCACGAAAGTGAAGAAGCTGATCAATAGCAACGTGAGCAGCAGCGCCGGGCCCAGGCTGATGATCTGGGTGCGGGTATGGATGTCCCAGCTCATGCGTCTGCTCATGGGTTGGTGTCTCCTTCGGCCACGGCCAGGGCGGCGGCCTGCTCGTCGATCGGCTCCAGGCCCAGGGCGCGGGCGACCTGCTGGTTGCCACTGACGCCGAAATGTTGCGGATAAAGGCTGCGTGGCCACTTGGCAGGCGCCTGGTCGAGCAGCTTGTCGAGCACCGCGAGCCAGTCCTGCTGGTCGCTGAAGGTGCTTGCCAGGGCGCCGGCGCGGACGAATCCCGCGCTGGGGCCGATCAGCGGCATCTGCCGGGCATAGCTGCTGAGCAGCAGGTTCTTGACGGTCTGGGGGTTGTACAGCTCGGGATCATCGACCCCCAGCAGCACGTCGCTGTTGTCCAGCAGATGCTGCAGCGGGCGGCTGTCGCGCAGCTCGGGCCAGTCCTGGGCGACGATTTCCAGGTCCAGCGACCTGGCCGCCTGGCGCAGTTCATCGAGCAGAAAGCGGCTGTGCTCGCCATACAGCACCCCGACCCGACGCGCCTGCGGCAGCAGGTAGCGGGTCAGGCGCAGCTGGCGGTCGAGCGGCGGGTCGCTCCACAGCAGGCTCACCCGCGCCGGCCTGGACTTTCCCAGGCGTTGCTGGACCTGTACGCGGCTTACCCGCATGGCCAGCGCAGGCGGGCCGTCTGCCTGGCCAAGGCGCCAGTCGAGCGCGGCGCTGTCGAGCAGGATCAGCCGGGTCTCGCCCTCGAGCTCGCTCGGCGGCGGCAATGCTGCGACGGGCATGAAACGCACGTGGTCCTGCGGGCGACGTGCATCGAGCGCCGCGACGAAGCTGCGAATGCCCGGCTGGTCCTCGGCGCCCACCAGCACGATCTCGTTGGCCGAGAGCGAGCCGAGGGGCCACAGGCAGACCAGCAGCAGGCAGCGCAGCAGGCGTGGCATCAGAACTCCAGCTCCGCGCTGACGCTCAGGCGATGGCGGCTGTCGTAGCGGTTGTCGATGGCGGTGGTCGGCTCGTCGTCCAGGCGCTGTTGCCACAGGGCCGCCAGCTCCAGACGGGTGCCTTGCCAGCGCAGGCGCTTGGCCAGGCGCAGGTCCAGGCGCTCATAGCGGTATTCGTTGAGCGCGTCGTCCCCGTAGTAGAACAAGGCACTCGACCAATCGTTGCCCCAGTCACGCATCCATCCGGCCGAGCCACTGTTGCGCGCGCTCATGCGGCGGTCATCAGGGTTGCTGGCCCAGGCGTCGACGTAGGCGTAGGTCAGGCGCAGGCGATCGCGGCGGCTCGCGCGCCAGTCCAGTTGCGCCTCGCTGCCGGTGAAGCGTGCCTTGTTGGCGTTGCTGGCGATGTACTGGTTGTTGCGCAGCGGCTCGCTGATCATGCCGGTGATCTCGTCATGGAACAGCTTCACGTCCAGGCTCAGGTCCAGGTCGCTGAAATAGCCGTTGTAGCCCAGCTCGCGCGAGCGCATGCGCTCCTGGTCGAGATCGCCCGGGCCGCGGGTCTTGACGAAGTACTCGGCGTGCTGCTGACCAAAGGCGGTGGGGCTGAGGTTGTTGACCCGGTAGCTCCAGTTGACGTTGTCCTCGAACATGTCCGGCGAGCGCACGGCCTCGGAATACACCGCACGCAGGCCATGGCGCGGCGTGATCAGGTAGTTGACCGCCATGCGCGGCGTCAGTGAGTTGCCGGCCAGCCGGGTGTTCTCGAACATCGCGCCGCCTTGCACGATCCAGTGCTCGTCGGCGCGCCATTCGAGCTGGCCGAACAGGCGCCAGGTCTGGTCGGTGAGGCTGCCGTTGAAATAGGTCTGCGAGTCGGCGCGGTCGTAGCGGTAGTTGAGCCCGCTGAGCAGGCGCAGGTTTTCGGTCAGGCTCAGGGTGTCCTGGACCTCCAGGTCGAAGCGGCTTTCGCGGGTGCTCTGGTCGACGTCGCCGCACACCACCTGGCTGCCGCCCTGGTTGTCCCATTGCGCCTTGACCTGGTCGCGCAAGGCCTGTTGCAGCGGGTCGCTGCTGGTGGGCGGCGCGGTGATGTTGCGCGCGACCTGTTCGGCGAAGTTGGGGTCCAGCTGCCACAGGCGGGTCAGCTCGGGGCTGAACGACAGCGCTGCATCGCACGCGCGCCAGACCTGCTGGCGGTCGAAGTGCTGCGCCGAGCCCTGCACGTAGAGACTGTGCTCGGGGTTGAACTCGATGTTCCAGCGCAATGAGCCTGCATAGTCCTTGGCATTGACGTCGGCGTTGTTGCCAGCCGCAGTGACATACGGGAATACCGGCTGGTAAGTGTACGGGCGCTGGTTGCTGCCTTCCTTGGCCGCCAGCTGCCAGTCCAGGCTCTGGTTCGGTGCCAGGCTGTGGCTCGCGCTGATGTTGAAGCGGGTCAGGCGACGGCTGTCACGGTAGTCTTCGCCGAACTGGTTGCTGTCGAAGCCATCGTCGGCCATGCCCGACAGCGACAGGCGCAGGTCGCCGCCTGCCCAGTCCACGCCCTGGCTTGCGTACCAGTCGTTTATGCCATCCCCGCCGCGAGTGATTTTCAACCGGGTGCCATGGCTGTCGGCGGGGTTGCGGGTAAGGATGTTGACCACCGCCATCAGCGCGTTGGCGCCATAGCTGACCGTGTTGGGCCCGCGGAACACCTCGATGCGCTCGATGTCTTCCATGGCCACGGGAATGTCGCTCCAGTCCACCGTGGCCAGGCCCGCCCGGTACACCGAGCGGCCATCGATCAGCACCTGCATGCGGCGCGCATCGTTGACGTTGCTGCCGTGGTAGTTGACGGTGGGCTGGTTGCCCGCGCCGTAGCCGATCATCATGCCGGGCACCAGACGCAGCAATTCGGGAATGTCGCGAGCGCCGCTGGCGCGGATCAGTTCGCTGTCGAGCACGGTCATGCTGCCGGGCACCGCCGCCGGTGACTGCTTGAGGCGCGTTGCCGTCAGGACCTGGGGCAGGGATGGGTTGTCGATGAACAGATCGTCGGCCAGTGCCGGGCCGCCGCCCAGCAGGGCGGTCAGCAGCAACAGGCGCGGGGCAGGTGGCGGGCCAGGGAGCACGGTACGGCCTTGTATCAGTGATGAGACAGGCATGTTAAACGACCGCGCCGCTTTTACCAGTGACCGGGTTGGCATTGCCGCGCGTTTCTGCCTTTGGTCATGGCCGGTTCCCTCCGTATAATGCGAGAGTTGCCACTACTTACGGCCTTGACGGATTGGATATGACTGAACAGCAGCCTGTGGCAGTTCTGGGAGGCGGGAGTTTCGGCACCGCCGTGGCGAACCTGCTGGCAGAAAACGGCATCCGGGTTCGGCAGTGGATGCGTGATCCCGCGCAGGCAGAGGCCATGCGCGAGAACCGCGAGAATCCGCGTTACCTCAAGGGCATCAAGCTGCAGGCGATGGTCGAGCCGGTCAACGACCTGCTGGCTACCCTGCAGGCGTGCGACCTGGTCTTCGTCGCGTTGCCTTCCAGCGCCCTGCGCAGCGTGCTGGCGCCCCATGCCGAGCTGTTGCGCGGCAAGTGCCTGGTAAGCCTGACCAAGGGCATCGAGGCACAGAGTTTCAAGCTGATGAGCCAGATACTCGAAGAAATCGCTCCTCAGGCGCGCATCGGCGTGCTCTCCGGACCGAACCTGGCCCGGGAGATCGCCGAGCACGCCCTGACCGCCACCGTGGTGGCCAGCGAGGACGAGGAACTGTGCCAGCGCGTGCAGGCCGTGCTGCATGGCCGCACCTTCCGTGTCTATGCCAGCGCCGACCGCTTTGGGGTCGAGCTGGGCGGCGCGCTGAAGAACGTCTATGCAATCATTGCCGGCATGGCGGTGGCGCTGGGCATGGGCGAGAACACCAAGAGCATGCTGGTCACCCGCGCGCTGGCCGAAATGACCCGCTTTGCCGTGAGCCAGGGCGCCAACCCCATGACCTTCCTGGGGCTTGCCGGGGTGGGCGACCTGATCGTCACCTGTTCCTCGCCCAAGAGCCGCAACTATCAGGTCGGCCATGCCCTGGGCCAGGGGCTGAGCCTTGAGGAGGCGGTCAATCGTCTGGGCGAAGTGGCGGAGGGCGTCAACACGCTCAAGGTGCTCAAGGCCAAGGCCCAGGAGCTGCAGGTGTACATGCCGCTGGTGGCGGGGCTGCACGCGATCCTGTTCGAAGGCCGCACGCTCGACCAGGTCATCGAGCTGCTGATGCGCGCCGAGCCCAAGACGGATATCGATTTCATCTCTACCCGCGATTTCAACTGACTACAGGAGTCACCCATGAACGACGCTCAAGACCGCGCACAGCGCGAATCGATCATCCTGCGCGTGCTGTGGATGCTGGCAATGCTGGTCGTCTGGCAACTGGCCGAGCTGTTGCTGGCGGGCCTGGTCCTGGTGCAGCTGGTCTACCGCCTGGTCTACGGCGCGCCCAGCCTGAGCCTGATGAACTTTGGCGACAGCCTGAGCCAGTACCTGGCGCAGATTGGCCGTTTCGGCACGTTCCACAGCGACCAGAAACCTTGGCCGTTCGCCGATTGGCCGACCCCGCGCGCGCCTGAGGGCGAGGCAGCGCATAGCGTTGCTCCGGCGCCGCACCCAGTTCGCGACGAGGAGCCCAAGCTGTGAAGCTCTGGGTGTTGCGCCACGGCGAGGCCGAGCCGCGGGCCAACAGCGACGCCGAGCGGCGCCTGACCGCCCATGGCCGCGAGCAGGTGCTGCGCAGTGCGGCGCGCCTGCTGGGCGAGCCGTTGCAGGCGATCATCGCAAGCCCCTATGTACGCGCACAGCAGACCGCTGCGCTGGTGCATGGCGCGCTCGGCTTTGTCGAGCCCGTGCACACAGTCCCCTGGCTGACGCCCGACAACGACCCGCAGCAGGTCATTGCCGAGCTGGACCGGCTGGGGCTGGAGCATGTCCTGCTGGTCAGTCACCAGCCGTTGGTAGGGGCCCTGGTCGGCTTGCTGGAGCAAGGTCATTGCCAGGCGCCCGCGGCGATGAGCACCGCCACCCTGGCCGAGCTCGAGGGCGATTGGCCACTGGCGGGGCTGATGACCCTGCTGGGCCTGCACGCTGCTTGACCTGATCGCCCTTGGCGATGGCCTATCCGTATATTGCCCGCGCCGCGCGGCATGTCGACAATGGGCCATCGTTCAACCCGGGAATGCTGGCCATGTCGCAGTCCATCTTCTTCGCCCACGCCAATGGTTTTCCGTCGGCAACCTACGGCAAGCTCTTCGCGGCACTGGCACCGGACTACCGGGTCTGCCATTTGTCCCAGCATGCCCATGACCCGCGTTTTCCGGTCGATGACAACTGGCAGAACCTGGTCGATGAACTGCTCCATCACCTGGCCTTGCAGGACGGCCCGGTCTGGGGAGTCGGTCATTCGCTGGGCGGGGTGCTGCACCTGCATGCCGCCATGCGTTGTCCGCAGTACTACCGAGGGGTGGTACTGCTCGACTCGCCCATACTGACCGCTGCCGACCGGTGGCTGATCCGTGCGGCCAAGCGCTGGGGGTTCATCGACCGGATCACCCCCGCCGGGCGTACTCTGGGGCGACGCGAGGCGTTTGCCGACCGCGATGCCGCACGGGCTTATTTCGCAGGCAAGACGCTGTTCCGGCACTTCGACCCAGAGTGCCTGGAAGCGTACCTCGAGCATGGCTTGCAACCTGCCGCGCAGGGCCTGCGCCTGCGCTTCGACCCGGCCACCGAAATCAGCATCTACCGCAGCCTGCCGCATACCCGGCCGGGTCCGGTGCGCACGCTTGAAGTCCCCGTTGCCATGGTGCGCGGCAGCCACAGCCGGGTGGTCCGCCGGCACCATGCCTACGCGGTACGTGTCCTCCCAAAGGGTGAGTACCACAGCTTGCCGGGCGGGCACATGTTCCCGCTGGAGCGGCCGAACGACACGGCCAGCCTGCTCAAGGGCCTGTTCGATCGCTGGGGCCAGGCATGAGCCCCCAGGTCGAGGAAGTGCGCCTGAGCCTGGGGCATATCGAGCTGGCTGCCCATCTGTTCGGGCCCGCCGACGGCTTGCCGGTCATCGCGCTGCACGGCTGGCTGGACAACGCCAACAGCTTTGCCCGCCTGGCGCCGCGCCTCACCGGCTTGCGCATCGTCGCGCTGGACCTGGCGGGCCATGGCTATTCAGAGCATCGCCCGGTCGGCGCCGGCTACTCTGCGGCCGACAATGTGCATGATGTACTGCAGGTCGCCGAGCTGCTGGGCTGGCAACGCTTCGGGCTGCTGGGCCATTCCATGGGCGCTATCGTATCGGTGCTGCTGGCGGGGGCGTTGCCAGAGCGGGTCAGCCACTTGGCGTTGATCGACGGGGTCCTGCCGCCTGCCAGCGGCCCGCAGGATGCCGCCGAGCGCATGGGCATGGCGCTGACCGCGCAGTTGCGGCTGCCGACCAAGCGCAAGACGGTCTATGGCACGCTGGAAGAGGGCGTCCAGGCACGCATGAAGGGGATGGTCGCGGTCAGCCGGGATGCGGCCGAACTGCTCGCCCAGCGCGGGCTGATGCCGGTGCCGGGCGGCTACAGCTGGCGCAGTGACAGCCGCCTGACCTTGCCTTCGCCGACTCGCCTGGACCACGACCAGGCCATGGCCTTCGTACGTCGCATCGCCTGCCCGGCCCGACTGGTGGTGGCCCGCGAGGGCATGCTCGCGCGCCACACAGGCTTGCTCGAGCAGCTTCCCTTTGAGTTCCAGACCCTGCCCGGCGGCCATCACCTGCACCTGAACGACGAGGAGGGTGCAACCCTTGTTGCAGACTGTTTCAATCGGTTCTTTGGCTTTCCTTGACTTGCGGCGGGCAAGTGTCGAGGCTTGACGGGTTGAACAGGGAGACAACCTATGAACATGCCTGACACCGCTTCCACCCATGGCGCGCTCTGCGACGTGGGCACCCGATGACTACACGATCGATCCGTTCCACCCTGGCGGTCTGTCTTGGCCTCGCCAGCCCGCTGCTCTGGGCGGCGCCCGTACCCGCGCCACAGGATGCCAAGGTGGTGGACGAACGCCCTGCAGCCGAGCAGGAACGTATCTACCCGCTGGGCTCGTTGCGCAAGATCGGCAATCGCCTGCGGGTCGAGAACAAGGTCGAAAGCCGCGGCCTGGTCAGTTCCGTCACCTACGAGCTGCCCCCCGAGCGCACGGCGCGCGAGGCCTTCACCAGTGCCCGCGAGGCATTGCAGAAAGAGGGCGGCTACCCGTTGTTCTGGTGCCAGGGTCGCGATTGCGGCGAGGCCAGCCTGTGGGCCAACGAGGTGTTCGGCAATGCCCGCTTGAATGGCGGCGACGAGCAGCAGGCCTTCATCCTGCTGCGTCGCAGCGCCGGGCAGGACAACACCCTGGTATCGCTCTACAGCGTCACGCGTGGCAACAGGCGGGCGTACCTGCATGTCGAGGAGTTTGTCGCCAGCACCCCGCTGGGCACGTTGCTGCCCACGGCGGCGACGGTGCTGCACGAACTGCGCGACACTGGCAAGCTCGACTACCCTGAGCTCGTACAGCCACAAGAGGACTGGGTCACGCTGCTGGGCCGCAGCCTGAACCTGGACAGCACCCTGCGCGTCAGCCTCAGCGGCGCCCAGGCCGAGACCTGGCGCGAGCAGTTGGTGGGCGCCGGGGTACGCGGTTCTCGCCTGGAGGTCGGCACGGCATCGACTGAGGGGTTGCACCTGGAGCTCATTCGTTGAGCGAGGTAGCGCATGCTCAATAACGATCGCCTGCTGGTACAGATCATGCTGCTGGCGCTGCTGGGCGCCGGCCTGTGGGTCATGGCGCCGTTCATCTCGGCGCTGCTCTGGGGGGCGATCCTGGCCTTCGCCAGCTGGCCGCTGATGCGCGTGCTGACGCGTGCCCTTGGAGGACGCGAAGGCTTGGCGGCGGGGCTGCTCACCGGGCTCTGGATGCTCCTGGTCGCGTTGCCCCTGGTATGGCTGGGTTTCAACCTGGCCGACCATATCCGCGACGCCACCGCCTTCGTACGCGACGTGCAGGTCGATGGCCTGCCCGATGCGCCAGCCTGGCTCGCGGGCATGCCACTGGTAGGGGCGCGGCTGGCCGCCCTGTGGGACACCCTCGACCAGCAAGGCTCGGCCTTGCTGGCCTCGGTCAAGCCGTACCTGGGGCAGGTGGGCAACTGGCTACTGGCGCGCAGCGCGCAGATCGGCGGTGGCATTCTCGAACTGACCCTGAGCCTGGTCTTCGTGTTTTTCTTCTACCGCGATGGGCCTCGCCTGGCCGCCTTCGTACTGCGCCTGTTGCAGCGGCTGATCGGTGACCGCGCCGGGTATTACCTCGACCTGGTCGCCGCTACCGTGCAGCGGGTGGTCAATGGCGTCATAGGCACTGCGGCGGCCCAAGGGCTGCTCGCACTGATCGGTTTTCTCATCGCAGGCGTGCCGGGCGCGCTGGTGCTGGGCATCGTCACCTTCATGCTCAGCCTGATCCCCATGGGGCCGCCCCTGGCCTGGGCGCCCGCCACCGCCTGGCTGGTCTGGAAAGGCGACTACGGGATGGCGGTGTTCCTCGGGGTCTGGGGGACGTTCGTCATCAGTGGCGTGGACAACGTGCTCAAGCCCTACCTGATCAGCCGAGGCGGCAACCTGCCGCTGGTGATCGTGCTGCTGGGGGTGTTTGGCGGGTTGCTGGCGTTCGGGTTCATCGGGCTGTTCATTGGCCCGACCTTGCTGGCGGTGGCGTACAGCCTGTTGCTGGACTGGAGCCGGAGCACGGTGGTGCCGCCGGCGCGGTGAGGCCAGGAGGGGACATCACTGTTGACGTCCTGGCATCACGACAGCCTGCCATCCTCCCCCAGGAACGCCGCCTCCAGCAGTTGCTGCGTATAGGGATGCTGCGGGGCATGGAAGATCGCCGCGGCTTCTCCCTGTTCCACCACTTGCCCCTGCTTGATCACCATCAGCTGATGACTCAGTGCCTTCACTACCGCCAGGTCGTGGCTGATGAACAGGTAGGTCAGGTTGTACTTGCTCTGCAGCGAACGCAGCAGCTCGACTACCTGGCGCTGTACGGTGCGGTCCAGTGCCGAGGTTGGCTCATCGAGCAGGATCAACGCAGGCTTGAGCACCAGCGCGCGGGCAATGGCGATGCGCTGGCGCTGGCCGCCTGAGAACTCGTGCGGGTAGCGATGGCGGGTCTGCGGGTCGAGGCCCACTTCTTCGAGCGCAGCGATAAT
>JAQZAY010000513.1 GCA_029239415.1 Pseudomonas sp.
GCAGGGCCTGGAACAGCGCCTTGGGCGTGAGCTTGTCGGTCAGCGGCAATTCCCCGCGGGCGAAGACCAGCATGTCGCGCACCTGGTGCTCCAGCTCGTGCAGGCGGGCCTTGAGGGTGTGGGCGAAGCGCTGACGGGTGGCGGCAGGCAAGTCGGCCTCAGCGTCGGCCAGGTGGCCGGCATACAGCATGGCCGCCGACAGCGGGGTACGAATCTGGTGAGCCAGGGACGCCATCATCCGACCCAATGAGGAGAGACGCTCATGGCGCGCCAGCTGGTCCTGCAGGCGTCGAGTTTCCGTCAAGTCGGTGAGCAGCACCAGTTGGCCGGGTTCGGCGTCCAGCGACCGGGTGGCGATGGACAGGCGGCGACCATCGCGCAGGGAGACCTCATGCCCATCGTCCTCGCGTGGCGCGAAGCAGCGAGCGATGACCTGACGCCATGACTCGCCCTGCAATGGCTCGCCCAGCAGATCGCTGGCAGCCGGATTGGCTTCGCAGACGTGTCCCTGGGCATCGATGACGATCACCCCGCCTGGCAGCAGGTCGAGCAGATGGCGCAGGCGGTCGGCCAGGCGCGCCTTGTCGTCCAGCTCGGCCAGGCGCTGCTCGCTGACGGCCGCCAACTCTCCCTTGAGCGCATTGACCCGCGCTTCGAGCATGCCATAGGAGTCGGCCAACTGATCGGCCACCTGATCGACGCGGCAAGCCGCCTGCTCACGAACTGGACGCTCGCGTGGAGTAGAGGGCGTGGAGGCAGAAACGGCCGACGGGCGGACGGATGAGGCGGCGTGAGGCATCGTGCTGTCTCGTAGGGCTGACCGTCAAAAACGGTACGGTACGAGAGGAGGAAGCAATCACCGTGCCGGGTGAAGACAAGGCAGCCTGGGAGCGCGAAGCGAGGCCGAAGCCGCCATCGCGGGCAAGCCCGCTCCCACACCCGTAGTTACACCGCCGTGGTACAGACGATCGCGGTACTGTGGGAGCCCGCTCTCACACGCGTTACACCGCCGTGGTACAGGCGATCGCGGTACTGTAGGAGCGGGCTTGCCCGCGATGGGCTGCAAGGCAGCCCTATGAAACTTCAGTTACAGGCGCCCCCGACCCGGTGCGAGCGCCATACACCCCTCATTCGTCCGCCGCGTCTTCCCCTTCACGCCGACTCATGCCGTACTTGCGCATCTTCTCCACCAACGTGGTGCGACGAATGCGCAACCGTTCGGCGGCGCGGGCGACGATGCCGTTGGCGTCGTCCAGCGCCTGCTGGATCAGCCCCTGTTCGAGGTTGCCCAGGTAGTCCTTGAGGTCCAGCCCTTCGGGCGGCAGCATGGCATGGCCGGAGAAGCTGGCGGCCTGACCATTGATCGCGACGCGCTCTTCGAGCTCCGTGCGCAGGCTGTCGACGATCTGCTCGTCTTCGTCCTCGACGTAGCGGAATTTCTTCGGTAGCTCGGACACGCCGATCACCCCGTACGGGTGCATGATGGCCATGCGCTCGACCAGGTTGGCCAACTCCCGCACGTTGCCCGGCCAGCCATGCCGGCATAGCGACATGATCGACGCCGAATTGAAGCGGATCGAGCCGCGCTTCTCGTGCTCCATGCGCGAGATCAGCTCGTTCATCAGCAGCGGGATGTCTTCGACCCGTTCACGCAGCGGCGCCATCTCGATGGGGAACACATTGAGCCGGTAGTACAGGTCTTCACGGAACGACCCGAGCTCGATCATCTGCTCGAGGTTCTTGTGGGTCGCGGCAATGATGCGCACGTCGATGCTCTGGGTCTTGTTGCTGCCGACCCGCTCGAACGTTCGCTCCTGCAGCACGCGCAACAGCTTGACCTGCATCGGCAACGGCATGTCACCGATCTCGTCGAGGAACAGCGTACCGCCATTGGCCAGCTCGAAGCGCCCGGCACGGCTGGTGATGGCACCGGTGAAAGCGCCCTTTTCGTGACCGAACAGCTCGCTCTCGAGCAGCTCGGCCGGAATCGCGCCGCAGTTGACCGGCACGAACGGCGCTTCGCGGCGCTTGGAATGGTAATGCAGATTGCGGGCGACCACTTCCTTGCCAGTGCCCGATTCGCCGAGGATCAGCACGCTGGCGTCGGTGTTGGCCACCTGCTGCATCATCTGCCGGACGTGTTGGATCGCGCGGCTGGTACCGACCAGGCTGCGGAACAGATTGGTTTCGCGCTGGCGGCCCCGTTCGCGGGCCTGGTCGTACATCTCGCGATAGACCTGGGCACGGTGCAGTGAATCCAGCACCTGGCTGTAGCTGAGGGGCATTTTCAGGCTGGACAGCACCCGCCGGCGCAGCTCTTCAGGGAAGTCGGCGACAGAAATATCGCCAATCAGCAAAATCGGAAGGAACTCATCCCAGGCCAGCACTGTCCTAAGCAGCCCAGAGACCGTCGCGGGCGCCTCGACCGTGCCGACGAGGACGCAGAGCACCTCCCGGTTTGACGCCAGGGACTCGACCGACTGCGACCAATCCTGGCTGGAACACGGCAGGTTCTCTTCGCCCAGGAAATTCAGCACCACCGCCAGATCGCGGCGGCGCTCGCTGTCGTCGTCGATCAGGAGAATTTTT
>JAQZAY010000514.1 GCA_029239415.1 Pseudomonas sp.
CACGCGCCGATGACCGCGCCGATGGCGGTCTGAGTACCGCCTGCAGCGCTTGCGTTTCAATGCCCGTGACTTCTTCCTACATGCGAATGCTCCGCCTCCGGCGCTGTCACGGCGCCGTTCACCTCCAGGTGCTGCAGGATCGAGCATTGCGCCTCCCTGGGATGGCAGTGCTGGCGTAGCTCTACCAGTTGCATCTGCAGCGAGAGCAAGCCGTCGATCCTCGCCTGGACATGCTCGATATGCTCGTCGATCAGCGCGTTGACGCTCTCGCACTGGTCGTCGGGGCTGTCCCGCAGCCTCAGCAGGCTGCGAATCTCGTCCAGCGTCATGTCCAGCGTGCGGCAGTTGCGCACGAACGTCAGTCGCTCTACGTGGGCCTGGGTGTACAGCCGGTAATTGCCTTCGCTGCGCGCAGGTTCGGGCAGCAATTGCTCGCGCTCGTAGTAGCGGATGGTCTCCACGGCACAGTCCGTGGCCTTGGCGAGTTCTCCAATCTTCATGACGATCTCCACAAGTGGCTTGACCCTATAGTGGCTACAGGGTGTTCACTTGGCAACAGGCACTCTTAAGGACGACCCCATGAACCAGCCTGTCAGCCCCGATCCGCACAAGCACTCCCATGCTCATGTCCACGACCACGACCACGACCACGACCACGACCACGACCACGACCACGATCACGATCACGATCACGTCCATGCCCATGCCTGCTGCTCTGGGGAGGCCCCGCCAGCGCGGGTGCGCCTGAGCGAGTCCACCCGTGGCGACGCGCGCCTGAGCCGCTTTCGCATCCAGGCCATGGACTGCCCCACCGAGCAGACGCTGATCCAGGACAGGCTGGGCAAGCTGGCGGGTATCGAGCAGCTCGAGTTCAACCTGCTCAACCGCGTACTGGGCGTGCGCCATAGCCTGGGCGACACCGCAGGTATCGAGCAGGCGATCGGCGAGCTTGGCATGCACGCCGAGCCCCTTGTCGACAGCGATACCGGCACCGTGGCGGCGCCTGTCGCCAGGACTCGCTGGTGGCCGCTGGCGCTTTCGGCGGTGGCGGCGGTGGCAGCCGAGGCAGTGCATTTCACCGCGCTGGCCCCTGAGTGGCTGGTGGCGCTGCTTGCCCTGGCGGCGATCCTGGGCTGTGGCCTGGGCACCTACAAGAAAGGCTGGATCGCGCTCAAGAACCGCAACCTCAACATCAACGCATTGATGAGCATCGCCGTGACCGGCGCGGTGCTGATCGGCCAATGGCCCGAGGCGGCCATGGTCATGGTGCTGTTCACCGTGGCCGAGTTGATCGAGGCCCGTTCCCTGGACCGGGCGCGCAATGCCATCGGTGGCTTGATGCAACTGACCCCGGACACGGCGACCGTGCAGCAAGCCGACGGCCAGTGGCGTGAAGTCGAGGTCAGCCAAGTGGCGCTTGGAGCGCGGGTGCGCGTGCGCCCAGGCGAACGCATCGGCCTCGATGGCGACGTGCTCAGCGGCCAGTCCAGTGTCGACCAGGCGCCGATCACCGGCGAAAGCCTGCCGGTGGAGAAGGGCGCTGGCGACAAGGTGTTCGCCGGTACCATCAACCAGGCGGGTGCCCTGGAATACCGGGTGAGCGCCGTGGCGGGCCACTCGACCCTGGCGCGCATCATCAAGGCCGTCGAGCAGGCCCAGGGCGCGCGCGCGCCTACTCAGCGCTTCGTTGACCGCTTCTCGCGCATCTACACCCCGGCGGTCTTCGCCGTAGCCCTGGCGGTGGCCAGCCTGCCGCCGCTGTTCATGGCCGGCGCCTGGTTCGACTGGATCTATCGCGCGCTGGTGCTGCTGGTGGTCGCCTGTCCTTGCGCGCTGGTGATCTCGACCCCGGTGACGATCGTCAGCGGCCTGGCCGCAGCCGCGCGCAAGGGCATTCTGGTCAAGGGAGGCGTGTACCTGGAGGGCGGGCGCAAGCTGGATTTCCTGGCCTTGGACAAGACCGGCACCCTGACCCACGGCAAGCCCGTGCAGACTGATTTCAAAGTGCTCGACCCTGCGTTCGAAGGCCGTGCCCAAGCCTTGGCCGCAAGCCTGGCGGCGCGCTCCGACCATCCGGTCTCAGGGGCCATCGCGGTGCTGGCGGGCGAGCAGGGCGTGGTATTGAGCGAAGTCAGCAATTTCGCCGCTTTGGCCGGGCGAGGGGTGCGTGGCGAAATCGACGGCCAGGCCTATCACCTGGGCAACCACCGCCTGGTCGAGGAGCTGGGCCTGTGCTCACCCCAGCTCGAAGCCGAGCTCGACCCGCTGGAGCGCCAGGGCAAGAGCGTGGTTCTGCTGCTCTGCCCCACCGGCCCGCTCGCCTTGTTCGCGGTGGCCGACACCGTCAAGGACAGCAGCCGGCAGGCCATTGCCGAACTGCACGCGCTGGGCCTCAGGACCGTGATGCTCACTGGCGACAACGCGCACACCGCCGAGGCGATCGCCGCCCATGTAGGCATCGACCAGGCCCGCGGCGACCTGCTGCCCGCCGACAAGCTGCAGGCCATCGAGTCGTTCTACGCCCAGGGCCACCGCGTGGGGATGGTCGGTGACGGCATCAACGACGCCCCGGCGCTGGCGCGTGCCGA
>JAQZAY010000515.1 GCA_029239415.1 Pseudomonas sp.
GTGCTGCAGGCGATGATCATCACCGACAAGGACAAGATGCTGCTCACGCCGACCTACCACGCCTACAAGATGTACATCCCGTTCCAGGACGCGACCAAGCTGCCGGTGGCCGTCGACAACGACGTGGCCTATTCGAGCAATGGCAAGGCGGTGCCGGGCATCAGCGCCACCGCGGCGCGCGGCAAGGACGGCAAGGTCTACGTCGCCCTGGTCAACACGCACCCGACCCGCGCCAGCGATGTGGCGCTGAACGTGGCGGGCCTGAACGTGGGCAGCGTCTCGGGCCAGGTGCTGACGGCCGAGAAGATGGACGCCCACAACACCTTCGAGCAGCCGCAGGCGGTCAAGCCGGCGCCGTTCAGCGCGACGGCGGCCGACGGCAAGCTGACGATCAAGGTGCCGGCCAAGGCCGTGATGGTCTTCGCCGTCGAGGCGTGAGGTGAAGGCCGCGCGCGCAATCGCTGCTGTAGCGATGGCGGCGTCGGCCACGCTGACCGGTGCGGCATATGCCGCCCAGGTCGGCGTGCACGATCCGGTCATGGCAAAGCAGGGCGATCGTTACTACCTGTTCAGCACCGGCCCGGGGATCACGTTCTACAGCTCGAGCGACATGAAGACCTGGAAGCCGGAAGGCCGCGTGTTCCCGGAAGGCCCGGCATGGGCGACGAAGGCCGCACCGAGCTTCAACGGCCATATCTGGGCGCCCGATATCTATCACCATGACGGCAAGTATTACCTGTACTACTCGGTGTCGGGCTTCGGCAAGAACACCTCGGCCATCGGTGTGACGGTCAACCGCACCCTGGATCCGCGGTCGCCGGCCTATAAATGGGAAGACCAGGGGCTGGTGGTGCAGTCGGTGCCGGGCCGCGACCTGTGGAATGCGATCGACTCGCACGTGATCGACGACGACAAGGGCACGCCGTGGATGTCGTTCGGCTCGTTCTGGGGCGGCCTCAAACTGGTCAAGCTCGACGCCAGCCGCACCCGCCTGGCCGAGCCGCAGGAGTGGCACACGATCGCGCGCCGCGAGCGTCCGGCCTTCACGCCGGACGAAGAAGCCGGGCCGGCGCAGATCGAGGCGCCGTTCATCTTTCCCAGGAATGGCTGGTACTACCTCTTCGCGTCCTGGGACCTGTGTTGCAAGGGCAAGGACAGCACCTACAAGGTCGTGGTGGGGCGCTCGAAGAGCGTCACCGGCCCCTACGTGGACCGCAATGGCGTCGACATGGCCAGGGGCGGCGGCTCGCTCGTGCTCCAGGGCGACGGCGCTGCTTGGCAGGCGCTCGGCCACAACAGCGCTTATACCTTCGACGGCAAGGACTATATGGTGCTGCACGCCTACGAGACCTTTGATAAGTACCGGCAAAAGCTGAAGGTGCTCGACATGACGTGGGACGGGGAGGGCTGGCCCGTGCTCGACCAGAAAGACCTGAACCGCTACCAGAGCGTCGTGCAACAGTGAAAACCCATATCGCAGCCTTGACCCTGATGCTCGCCGGCGCCTGGGCGCAGGCCGCCGAGCTGTTTCCGCTGTCCGCCGTGCGACTGGACCCCGGACCCTTCCTCGACGCCCAGACCACCAACCTGAACTACCTGATGGCGATGGAGCCCGACCGCCTGCTGGCGCCATTCCTGCGCGAAGCCGGCCTGCAACCGCGCCAGCCCAGCTACGGCAACTGGGAGTCGAGCGGCCTGGATGGCCACATGGGCGGCCATTACCTGTCGGCGCTGGCGCTCATGCACGCCTCGACAGGCGACCAGGAAGCCCTGCGCCGCCTGAATTACTTCGTGGCCGAGTTGAAGCGCGCGCAGCAGGCCAATGGCGACGGTTATATCGGCGGCATTCCCGGTGGACGCCAGGCCTGGCGCGACATCGCGGCCGGCAAGCTGGAAGCCGACAACTTCTCGGTCAACGGCAAGTGGGTGCCCTGGTATAACCTGCACAAGGTGTACGCCGGCCTGCGCGACGCCTACCGTTACGCCGGCAACGAGGATGCGAAGGCCATGCTGGTGCAGCTGTCCGACTGGGCGCTGGCCATGACCTCGAAGCTGTCGCCAGCGCAGATGCAGACCATGCTGCGCAGCGAGCATGGCGGCATGAACGAGATCTTCGTCGACGTGGCGGAAATGACGGGCGAGCGCAAATACCTCGACCTGGCGCTGGCCTTCTCGCACCAGGCCGTGTTGCAGCCGCTTGCGCGCAGGCAGGACCAGCTGACCGGCCTGCATGCGAACACCCAGATCCCGAAGGTGATCGGCTTCAAGCGCATCGCCGACCTGACGGGGCGGCAGGACATGGGCGAGGCGGCGCGCTTCTTCTGGCAGACCGTGGTCGACAAGCGCACGGTGGCCATCGGCGGCAACAGCGTCAAGGAGCACTTCCACAGCACCGACGACTTCGATCCCATGGTGCACGAAGTCGAAGGCCCGGAGACCTGCAACACCTATAACATGCTGAAGCTGACCGGGATGCTGTTCCAGTCGGAGCAGAAGGGCAGCTACGGGGACTACTACGAGCGGGCGCTGTACAACCACATCCTGTCGTCGCAGCGGCCGGAAGGCGGCTTCGT
>JAQZAY010000516.1 GCA_029239415.1 Pseudomonas sp.
TCACCCGCCAGACCCTGTTCACCCGCAGCCTGGAAGCCGAGCAACTGCGCATCCAGGGCGCGGCGCGGTTGCAGGGCGGCCTGCAGGTGAGTCGCCAGTTGCTCTGGGATGTTCGCCAGCGCGATCCCTTGATCCGCTTCGGCCAGCCTTGGGCGAAACCTATCCTGATGCCGGGCTCCGGCCAGGTCGACACGCCATTCGAAGGGCAACTGGAGGATGAGCAGGGCAAGTTCAACTTGCGCAACCTGGTGGTCGATGACCAGGTAGACCAGGAGCAAGTGCGCGCCTTCGAGCGGCTGTGCGAGCAGTTGGGTGTCGCCGCCACGGTACGGACACGTATCGTCGAGCGGGTGATTGCTGGCTACCCGCGTCTGTTGAATCCGCCGCGGGCGGGCCAGGCGTCAACGAGCCGCACGTTCTACAGCGGCCGCAGCACCTCGCCGGACGCCTCCGACACGCTGGCGCCGACCCGGCCGATGCTGCGCACCTTGCAGGACCTGCTCAGCGTCAAGGGCGTTACCCCGGCACTGCTGGAAACGCTGGCTCCTTACGTCACGATCCTGCCGGCCAACACCTGGCTCAACGGCAACACCGCCAGTGCCGCGGTGCTGGCCGCCTACGTGCCGGGATTGTCGTTGCAACGCGCCCAGGCGCTGATCAATGAACGCGACGGTGGCCACTGGTTTATCAACCGCGGGGATTTCGTCAACCGCCTGCGCATGCCGGAACTGGACGTCAGCACCGTCAAGGTCGGCATCGCGAGCGACTGGTTCCGCCTGCGGGGCCAGGCGCGTAGCGGCGAACGGCGGGTCGAGCTGGATGCCTTGCTGCAATGCAGCCAGGATCGATTGCCTCAGGTGATCTGGTCGCGGGTGGGTGTATGAGCCGTTTGCGCATCGCCCTGGCGCCGCTGGCCCGCCTTGGCCTCGACAGCCCGCTGGCATTTGCCTGGCTGGATCGCCAAGGGCAGGTTCGTGACGCCGGCCTCAGCACGCTCCGGGCGCTTGGCCAAGGCACGAAGAACCTCGCGGTCGAATGTTTTCTGCATCCGCGTGACAGCTTGCTGACGCGCCTGGAGCTGCCGCCGTTGTCCGTGGCGAAAACCACCGCCGCCGTGACCTGCGCGGCCCAGGCGCTGATGCTCGGCACCGCTGAACAGATGCAAGTGGCCCACGGCCCGCGCGATGCGGACGGGCAGGTGGCGGTCGCCTGGCTGGACCGCGAGTCGCTGAACATACTGGGTCAGATCCTGCTTCAGGCCGGCCTCAAGTTGCGCGGCCTGTATCCGGCCGCCTATGCCTTGCCGGTGTTGTCGGGGCCAGTGGCGTGTATCGAAGACGGGCACCTGCTGATGCGCCACGGCTTGCAACACGCCGTGGTCCAGCCGTTGCAGGAAGATGCGCTGGACGAGTGGCTGCTGGAAATGGGCAGCGGCCTGAATTGGGTGGGCGAATCACCGCAGCAAGTGGCGACCGACAGTTTGCCTGTTACTCAGCGCTGGACGGGTGTCGCGCCGGGCTGGGGCTTGCATGCCGGGTTGACGCAGGGGCGTGCCGGGCGCGGCGGCTGGGGGCGGGCGGCCGGCATCTGCGCCCTGGCGGTGGCGGTGTGGGTGGTCGGGCTCAATTTTTATGCCAGCCGTGAGGCTGCCCAGGGTCAACGGCTCAAGGCGCAGATGAGCCAACGGGTGAAGCAGGCGTTTCCTCAACTGCCGGTGATTCTCAACCCCTTGCAGCAGGCCCGTCAGCAAATCGCCGCGCGCCAGAGCGGTTCGCTGACGGAGCCTGGGCAGCGCTTCGCCAGCCTGGTAAGGCAGGCGGGCAGCGCCATGCCGTTCATGAGCGGCAACGTGCAGGAACTGGTGTTCGAAAATGCTGAGTTGCGCCTCAAGCTTGTCGCCGAAGCGCAGAAAGTCGCGGCGGGCGACGACTGGAAAATGCCCCTGGCCCAGGCCGGCATCGAGGTCGCGGCCATTGACCAGGGTTGGACGTTGCGCGTGGCTCCCGTCGGGCAGGACGCGCAGGACAGCCCCGGCGACACCCAGGAGGCGAACGATGAATAAGCTAACCGCCGTACAACTGAAGACGCGTTGGCAAAACCTTCTCCGGGCCTGGCAGGGTCTGGCCGCGCGCGAGCAGCGTGCCGTGGCCCTGGCGGCGCTGGTGCTTGGTGGCGGCCTGGTCTGGCTGGCGATGATCGAGCCGGCGTTGAAAACCATCGCTTACTGGCAGGCCGAGACCCCCAAGCTGCGCTCGCAGACCGAAGCCCTCGAAGTGCTGCTGCGCGATGTCGGCGGACCTGCCCGGGGCCAATCCCTTGAAGTCGCCTTGCGCCAGACCCTGGATGCCAGCGGCCTGGGCGAGCGCTACCAGTTACAACCGCCGGGCGCCGAGGCGCCCGACGCATGGCAACTCACGTTCACCGACGCGCCGGCGGACGGGGTGATCGATTGGCTGCTGGGCAGTCCACGGCAATTTTCCCTGGAAGTGATCGAGGCCCGCTTGCAGCGCACGGCCCCGGCCAGTTCCGACCCAACCCCCGGCACTCTGTCCGGAACCGTTCGCATGAAC
>JAQZAY010000517.1 GCA_029239415.1 Pseudomonas sp.
TGCCCAGGGCCACCAGCAACAGCAGCCCGGCGCTCAGCCATAACTCGATCATCGGTCGGTCTTCCTGTCGAGCAGCCGGGACAGCCGCTCGCGTTCTTCGGGTGAAAGGGTCGAGGCCTCGCTGGCCGCTGGTGTCCGACGGCGGTTCACCCGCAGCAGCAGCGTGATGGCGCCGGCGATCAGCAACACGCCCGGGCCGAACCAGAGCAGCCAGGTCCGCGGCGCCAGGGCCGGCTTGTAGCGCACGAAATCGCCATAGCGATCGACCATGAAGTCGACGATCTGCGCGTTGCTCTGACCTTCGCCCAGCAGGCGGAAGATCTCGCGGCGCAGGTCGGCGGCGATCGGCGCGTTGGAGTCGGCGATGTCCTGGTTCTGGCACTTGGGGCAGCGCAGCTCGCGGGTCAGTTGCTGGTAACGCGCCCGCTCGGCCTCGTCGCGAAAGCGGTAGGTGTCGATCGCGGCCTGCACCGTCCCGATCAGCCCCAGGCCCAGCACCAGCGCCGCCAGCCAGCGCCTCATGGCCGCGCCTCCTCGACCAGGGCCTGGTACAGCGGCGCCAGCTGCTCGCGCCAGACCGTGGCGTCGATCACCCCGACATGGCGGTGACGGATGATGCCCCGGGCATCGATCAGGAAGGTTTCCGGCGCGCCGTACACGCCCAGGTTCAACCCGAGGGTGCCCGCGTCGTCGCGCACGTTCAGCGTGTAGGGGTCGTGGAAGTCGCGCAGCCAGGCCTGGGCCGCGCTCGAATCGTCCTTGTAGTCGATGCCATGGATCAGCACGCCCTGCTCGGCCAGTTGGTTCAGGAACGGGTGCTCGACCTTGCAGGACGGGCACCAGGTCCCCCAGACGTTCACCAGCGCCGGGCGGCCGATCAGGTCGGCCTCGGTCACGGTGCGTTCGCCCTGCACTGCCGGCAGCGAAAACGCCGGGAACGGCTTGCCGAGCAGCGCGGACGGCAAGGCGTCGGGCTTGAGGAACAGCCCCTTGTACAACACCCCGGCCAGCAGCAGGAACACCACCAGCGGTACCGCTTTCATCCAACGCTTCATGCCGTCGCTCCAGACAGGTTCAAGCCCTCACGGACACGCGCTGCCACCTTGGCCCGGTAGCGCCGGTCGAAGGCCGCGAGCAGCCCGCCCAGGCCGGTCAACAACCCGCCCAGCCAGATCCAGCGCACGTACGGCTTGACGTGGATGCGCACCGCCCAGGCGCCGTCTTCCAGTGGCTCGCCGAGGGCGACGTAGAGGTCACGGGTGAAGCCGGCATCGATGCCGGCTTCGGTCATCACCGAGCGCTGCACGCTGTACAGGCGCTTCTCCGGGTGCAGCACGGCGACCTCACGGTCCTCGCGGGTGACCCGCACGGTGCCCCGGTCGGCCACGAAGTTTGGCCCCTCGGCATGCGCAGCGCCTTCGAAGTGGAACAGGTATCCGGCCAGGGTCACCGCCTCGCCTGGCGCCAGGCGCAGGTCACGTTCGGCGCTGCCATGGCTGGACAGCACTACGCCAAGCGCACAGACCGCCAGGCCCAGGTGCGCCACCTGCATGCCCCAGTAGCTGCGTGGCAGGCGCCGCAGGCCGACTAGCCGACCGCTGTGGCGCGTCTTGTCGAACACGTCGCGCACCCCGCCGAGCACCACCCAGGCGGCCAGCGCCAAGGTGCTCAGCACCGGCCAGGCGAAATCGCCGACCAGCAGGCTGCCCAGCGGGGCCAGCAGCGCGCTGCCGAGTAGCACCGGGGTAAGCATGCCCGCCAGCCAACGGCCCGGGGTATCCTTCCAGCGCACCAGCACGCCGACGCCCAGCACCAGCATCAGCACGGCCATCAGCGGCAGGAACAGGGCGTCGAAATACGGCGGACCCACCGACAGCTTGGCCCCGGTCAGCGCATCGAGGACCAGCGGATACAAGGTGCCGAGCAGGATCGTCGACGCCGCCACCACCAACAGCAGGTTATTGGCCAGCAACAGTGCCTCGCGCGACCACAGGGCGAAGCGGATGTGGCTCTGGACTGCGGGCGCACGTACGGCGAACAGGGTCAGCGAACCGCCGACCACGCACAGCAGGAACACCAGGATGAACACGCCGCGCGACGGGTCGGCGGCGAACGCGTGCACCGAGGTCAGCACCCCGGAGCGCACCAGGAAGGTCCCCAACAGGCTCAGCGAGAAGGCAGCGATGGCCAACAGCACCGTCCAGCTCTTGAACACGCCACGCTTCTCGGTCACCGCCAGCGAGTGCACCAGGGCGGTCCCGACCAGCCAGGGCATGAACGAGGCGTTCTCCACCGGGTCCCAGAACCACCAGCCGCCCCAGCCCAGTTCGTAATAGGCCCACCAGGAACCCAAGGTGATGCCGATGCCGAGAAAGGCCCAGGCCACCAGGGTCCAGGGCCGCGACCAGCGCGCCCAGGCCGCGTCCAGGCGGCCGCCGAGCAAGGCAGCGACGGCGAAGGCGAAGGCCACCGAGAAGCCGACGTAGCCCATGTACAGCATCGGCGGGTGCACGATCAGGCCGATGTCCTGCAGCAGCGGGTTGAGGTCGCG
>JAQZAY010000093.1 GCA_029239415.1 Pseudomonas sp.
GAGCAGCCACCGATGAAGCCCAGGTAGAAGAACAGCATCAGCGAGAAGTTGCCCCACAGGCTGTAGTCGCCCAGGGCGAAGCCCGTGGTGGTGACCACCGAGGTCACGTTCAGCGCCACGTGACGCAGGGCGTCGAGCCAGGGCAGGTCGGTGGTGATCCAGTACCAGGCGCCGAGCACGATCCAGGTCGCCACCAGCAAGCCAAGCAGGCCCTGGACCTGCTGGTCCCTGATCAGCGCGCCGCGGTTGCCGCGCAAGGTGGACACATACAGCGTGAACGGCACGCTGCCCAGAATCATCACCACCACCGCCACCCAGTGCACGGCCGGCGCGTCCCACTTGGCCAGGGACAGGTCGGAGGTGGAGAAGCCACCGGTGGAAATGGCCGACATGGCGTGGTTGATCGCATCGAACAAACTCATGCCCGCCCACCAGAACGCCAGGCTGCCGAGCACGGTGAAGCCGATGTACACCAGCACGATCGACTTGGCCACCATGTGCGAGCGCGGCATGACCTTTTCGGAGCGGTCCGATGATTCGGTCTGGAACAGGCGCATGCCACCGATGCGCAGCAGCGGCAGGATCGCCACCGCCATGCCGATGAAGCCGATCCCGCCGAGCCAGTGCAGCATCGAGCGCCACATCAGGATGCCGGGCGACATGTTGTCCAGCCCGCTGAGCACCGTGGCCCCGGTGGCGGTGATGCCCGACATGCTCTCGAAGAAGGCATCGGTGTAGCTGATGTGCTGGGTCAGCAGGAAGGGCAGGGCGGCGAACACGCACACCACCACCCAGCTGCATACCGTCAGCAGGTACATGTCGCGAGGCCGCAGGTGCACGTGCTCTGGTCGACCCGGGATGACCAGGGCAAGGCCCGCCAGGAAGGTGATGAGGCTGGACCAGAGGAAGGAGGGCAGGTCGCCCGTGCGCTCGAAGATCATCAGGGTCGCCATGGGCACGACCATGCTCACCGCCAGGGTGATCAGGAAGATCCCGATGATGAAGCCTAGGATCCTTAAGGTCGGCAACGCCATGTGTTGTGCTCTGACTCGAAACGGAAGGGCGCCATTCTACCGATTGGGCTGCAAGCCTCAAGCGGCAAGCTGCAAGTAAGCGCGGTCGTGGCGCCATCCGTCCTTGCTTGCAGCCTGGAGCTCCAGGCTTGCAGCTGGAAGCCTGCCGCTTGAGAATAGCCGGACATTCATTTTTCCTGGGGGTAGCCGATGGAGGCGCTCGACGCATTGCTCAACCGTGTATCCGTTCCACGCCTGACCGAACCCGCGCCCGATGCCGCCCAGCGCGAGGCCCTGTTCCAGGCCGCATTGCGTGCGCCAGACCACGGTCAGCTGCGTCCCTGGCGCTTTCTCACCATCGAGGGAGCGGCGCGCGAGAAACTCGGCGAGCTGTTCGCCGAGGCGGTACGGCGCAAGGGCGATGCCAGCCAGGGCGCCCTGGACAAGGCCCGCGCCATGCCCCTGCGCGCGCCCTTGCTGATCGTGGTGATCGCCTGTCTGCAGGATCACTACAAGGTGCCCAAGGACGAGCAGCGCCTGGCGGCCGGTTGCGCCGCGCATGGCATCCTCATCGCGGCGCATGCCCAGGGCATCGGCGCGGTATGGCGCACCGGCGACATGGCGCATGACGCCCATGTGCTCGAAGGCCTGGGCCTGGCCCGGAACGAGGAGTTGCTCGGCTACCTGTATGTCGGCACGCCGCTGAACGAGCCGCGTCCCGCGCCAGTGCTGCAGACCTCCGACTTCGTCAGCGAGTGGGGCCAGGACCTCTAGCCTTCAGGGGCCGCGCTCCTACAGGGACCGGGTTGCCTGGGCACTTGCAGGCAACTCGAGTTTAGCCACGAATCCTCCCTGCGGATGATTTTCCAGCACCAGGCTCCCCCCATGCCGCTCCGCCGCCCTTCGTGCGATGGCCAATCCCAGGCCATGCCCGGCGGCAGTCTGCCCCGGCGCGCGGAAGAACGGCTCGCCCAGGCGGTCCAGCAGTTCTGCTGGCGCGCCCGGGCCGTGGTCGCGTACGCGGATCAGCACGCGCTCCTGGTCGCCACTGGCGTGCAGCTCGATGCCTTGCCCGGGCGGGTTGAAGCGCAGGGCATTGCGCAGCAGGTTGTCCACGGCCCGCTCCAGCAGCGTCGGCCAGCCCTGCAAGGTCAGGCCCGGCGTGGCTTCCAGGCGGATTTCCTGGTCCGGGGCGCTGAGCAAGGCATCCTTGCGCACGCTGCCAAGCAGGGCGTTGAGGTCGACGGTCTCGGCATGCGCCTGCTCGGCATCGACCCGGGCCAAGGCCAGGATCTCGCTGATCAGGTCTTCGAGGCGGTCGCATTCGCGGGTCAGGCGCGGCCACAGGGCCTGGCGCTGCTCGGGCTCGGCGCGCTCGGCCAGCGCCAGGGCAATGCGCAGGCGCGCCAGCGGCGAGCGCAGCTCATGGGATACATCGCGCAGCAGCTGGCGCTGGCTGCCGATCAGGCTCTGCAGGCGGGCGCCCATGCGGTTGAAGTCATTGGCCAGCACACCGAACTCGTCGCGCCGCCCAGCCAGGCGCGCCAGGCTGTTCTGCTGGTAGGTGGTCTGGCCCAGGTCGTGGACGGCGCCGCGCAGGCGGCTGAGGGGACGGGTAATGGACAATGTCACCAACAGGCTGAACAGGGTCAGTACCACCAGGGCGATGCCCAGCGCGCTGAGCGGCCAGAGCAGGCTGTCGCGGTGCCAGGCATCGAGTTCGGGATGGGGGATGCGGTAGATCAGCAAGTAGGTCTCGCCACTTTGCGGGCTGGTGTACTCCTGGGTCAGGCGACGCCAAGGCAGGCTGCGGTCGTTGTGCTGGCGGGCCTCGAAGGCAGCGGCGCGGCGCGGGAAGGTACCGGGCACCACCGCTTCGCCGCTGTCGTTGAGCACTTGCACGTCGATCTTGAAGCGTTGCCTGCGGCGCTCGAGGAAATGCTGTGCCGACTCGATGCCCTGCTGTTCGTAGTGCTGGGTCCAGCGGCTGGCCAGGGTGCTGAGCCCAGGGTGGCGGCTGAGGATCCAGGCGTCCTGGTTGAGCATGTGGCCGAGCAGGATCGACAACCCTGCGACCAGGGCGATAGCCAGCCAGAAGCTGGCAAGGATTCGCCAGAACAATGAACGCAAGGCAGTGACCTCCAGACAGGAAAAGCCCGGCCTGCGGGGGCAGGCCGGGCGGGCAGCGGGGGGCTAGCTTACTGGGCCTTGCCGGCTTTTTCAGCTTTCCAGGCCTGGAACTCCTTCCACTCGGCCTTGCGCTCGGCGCGTTTCTTTTCCATCTCGTCGAACTGCTTCTGCTGTTCTGGCTTGAGTACGCCGCGAATATCGCTGTGGGTCTTGTCGTGACGCGCCGTGATCTCGTCCTTCATGGCCTTCTGGTCGGCGGCTGGCAGTTTTTCCAGGTAGCGCTTGGTGATGTCGCGCTGGGCCTTCTTCTGCTCGCCCATCAGCTTGTCGATCTGCTGGCGCTGTTCGCGGCTCAGGTCCAGCTGGGCGAAAGGTGCGCCACCGCGGTGATGCGGGCCGTCGTGGCGCGGGCCACCTTCGGGCATGGCCATGGCGACGGTTGGCAGGGCAGCGGCGAACATCAGGGCGATAAGGGTCTTGCGCATGGTGTCTCTCCTGTCATGGGCCGGTCGTTGCCGGATGTGCCCAGTCTAGTGAGAACAAGGTCAAGAGCGGTCAGGCGAGGGTAAAGGGACGGTAAAGACAGGATCGGGGCGCCTGTGAAAGTGGGCCAGCCCCGCGATGGACCGCGAAGCAGCCCCCCTTGGATCGGTGCGGTCAGAGGCTGTAGTAATACCCTCGGCTACGCAAGGCGACGATGCGTGGCCTGCCGTCCGGATGCGGCCCGATCTTCTTGCGCAGGTTGCTGACATGCATGTCCAGGCTGCGGTCGTATAGCGTCAGCTTTCGGCCCAGGGCGATCTGCGCAAGTTCCTGCTTGTCCAGCGGGTCGCCAGGCTGACGAAGCAACGCTTCGAGAATGCGGCTTTCAGACAGGGTCAGGCTCAACTCGCGCTCCTCGATGCTGGCGACACCCCGCGCCGGGCTGAAGGTCAGGTCGCCGATCTCCAGTTGCGTGGTGGTCGCGGCCGGGTGGCTGCGCCTGAGTACCGCGCGCAGGCGCGCGGTGAGCTCGCGGGGGTCGCAGGGCTTGGCCAGGTAGTCGTCGGCGCCCAGCTCCAGCCCCAGGATGCGGTCGAGCGGTTCGCCCCGTGCCGACAGCATCAGCACGGGGAGCTCGGCATGCTCGCTGCGCAGCTGCTTGAGCAGCTCCAGGCCACTGCCATCGGGCAGCATCACGTCCAGCACGACAGCCGCCGGCGCCTGGGTGGCCAAGGCCTGGCGCGCGCTCTGGCCGTCGTGGCAGGCGCGCACCACAAAGCCCTCCTGGGCCAGCCAGCTGCCTAGCAGCTCGCAGAGTTCCTGGTCATCGTCAATCAGTAACAGCTCGCTCATGACTCACTCGATTAAACCATTGATGAGCGGTGCGGCACGCAGGCGTGCCGCCGGGGGTGGCTCAGGGCAGGACTTGCTTGAACGGCTTGACCACGACCTTGTCGTACACGCCTGCGGCGACGTACGGATCGGCGTCGGCCCAGGCCTGGGCGGCGGCCAGCGAGTCGAACTCGGCGACCACAAGGCTGCCAGTGAAGCCGGCAGGGCCCGGGTCGTTGCTGTCGATGGCGGGGTGCGGGCCGGCCAGTACGATGCGGCCCTCGGCCTTGAGCTGCTGCAGGCGTTCGAGATGCGCCGGACGCGCCGCCAGGCGTTTGTCCAGGGAATCGGCTACATCACTGGCAATGATTGCGTAGAGCATGTCAATCCTCGGTCTTGTGGATGGAGGGCGGAGTCGCCGGCTCGCCATCATGCAGGTGGCGCGACAGGTAGACGCCCTGGGCCACCAGGAATACCACGGTCATGCCCAGGCTGCCGAACACTTTGAAGTCCACCCAGAACGCCTGGAAGGTGAAGGCCACGAACAGGTTGGCGGCGCCGCACACCAGGAAAAACACGATCCAGGCCAGGTTCAGGCGGGTCCAGACCGGCTCCGGCAAGGTCAGCGCATGGCCCATGATGCGCTTGATCAGCACCCGATCGCCGATGAAATGGCTGGCGGCAAAGCCCAGTGCGAACAGCCAGTTGACCACGGGCGCTTTCCACTTGAGGAAGGTCTCGCTGTGGAAAGCCAGGGTCAGGCCGCCAAAGACCAGGCAGGCGACCAGGGTCAGCCACTGGCCTTTCTCGAGCTTGCGCTGGCGGATCAACAGCGCACCGTAGACCACGACCGAGCTGACGATCAGCACCTTGGTCGCGCTATAGATGCCGCCGAGCTCGAAGTCATGGCCGGCAAGGTCGACCACGCGCGGGTCGAGCTTGTAGACGATGAAGAACAGCAGCAGCGGGATGAAATCGATGAATTGTTTCACAATGGCAGCCAGATTCGGGATGTCACGGCATAATAACAAACATCATACCCGGCGAAAGCGCTCCTCCATGAATGTTGATCTGCACTGTCACAGCACCGCCTCCGATGGCGCCCTGTCGCCCACGGTCCTGGTCGCTCGCGCCCATGAGCACGGCGTGCGGACACTGGCCCTGACCGACCACGATACCCTCGAGGGCCTCGACGAGGCGCGCCAGGCCTGTAGCGCGCTGGGCATGCAGTGGGTCAGCGGTGTGGAGCTGTCGTGCACCTGGGGGGGCGCGACCATCCACGTACTGGGCTACAACTTTGCGCTCGATGCACCGCCCTTGCTGGCAGCGATCGAGTCCCTGCACCGTGGCCGCTGGCTGCGCGCCGAGGAAATCGACCGGCGCCTGGCGCTCAAGGGCATGCCGGGCACCCTGGACGGCGCGCGCGCGGTGCAGATGGAGCTGGGCGACAGCGGCAATGCTCCGGCGCGCCCGCACTTCGCCGAGTACCTGGTACGCGCCGGCTTTGCCAAGGACCGTGGCGAAGCGTTCCGCAAGTGGCTGGGCGCCGGCAAGCTGGGCGACGTCAAGCTGCACTGGCCGACCCTCGACGAAACTGTCGCGACCCTGCGCGAGTCGAAGGCCTGGGTGAGCCTGGCCCATCCGATGCACTATGATCTGACCCGCAGCAAGCGCCGTCGGCTGATTGCCGACTATATTCAAGCAGGCGGGCAGGCCCTGGAAGTGGTCAATGGGATGATGCCGGCAGAGCAGGTGGGCACCCTGTCCATCCTCGCTCGTGAGTTCGGTCTGCTGGCAAGCGCTGGCAGTGACTTCCATGGCCCCGGCACCTGGGGCGAGATCGGTGCCTATCGGCCATTGCCCGAGGACCTGCCACCTCTGTGGCGCCGATTCAGCCATGAGCAGCCCACCGCGCTTTGAACAGGATGACAATGTGAGCCAATTTTTCCAGATTCATGCGGAAAACCCGCAGGCGCGCCTGATAAAGCAGGCCGTCGAGATCATTCGCAAGGGCGGCGTGGTGGTCTATCCCACCGATTCGTCCTATGCGATGGGTTGCCAGATCGGTGACAAGACGGCGATCGAGCGGGTCCGCCGCCTGCGCCAGCTCGACAAGAACCACAATTTCACCCTGATCTGCTGCGACCTGTCGCAGATGGGGCTGTTCGCCAAGATCGACACGGCCAACTTCCGCCTGCTGAAGGCGTATGTGCCAGGTCCCTACACCTTCATCCTCAACGCCACCCGCGAAGTCCCGCGGCTGCTGATGCACGAGAAGCGCCGCACCATCGGCCTGCGCGTGCCGTCCAACCCGATTGTCCGGGAGCTGGTGGCAGAGCTTGGCGAGCCGCTGATGAGCGTCAGCCTGATCCTGCCGGGCGATGAGGAGCCGATGACCGATCCCTACGAGATCCGCCAGCGCCTGGAGCATCAGGTCGACCTGATCATCGATGGCGGTTTCGGTGACCTGAAGGCCTCGACCGTGATCAACCTGGCCGACGGCGAGCCAGAGGTGGTGCGGGTGGGTTGTGGCGATCCTGCGCCGTTCCTGGTCAACGCATGAACGCACTGCAACAGGCGCCCGAGCCACAGGTCGACGCACCACCCCCGCTGTCGCAGGCGCTGGTCTATGGCGAGGCGTTCACCGAGCTGCCGGTCGACCTGTACATCCCGCCGCACGCCCTGGAAGTGTTTCTCGAGGCCTTCGAGGGCCCGCTCGACCTGCTGCTCTACCTGATCCGCAAGCAGAACATCGACATCCTCGATATTCCGGTGGCCGAGATCACCCGCCAGTACATGGGCTATGTCGAGCTGATGAAGAGCGTGCGTCTGGAGCTGGCCGCCGAGTACCTGGTGATGGCGGCCATGCTCGCCGAGATCAAGTCGAGAATGCTCTTGCCGCGTACGGTCACGGTCGAGGAAGAGGAAGGCGACCCGCGCGCCGAGCTGATCCGCCGCCTGCAGGAATACGAGCGCTTCAAGGCCGCTGCCGAGGGCATCGACCAGTTGAGCCGTGTGGGCCGCGATGTCACGGTGCCGCGCCTGGAAGCGCCCCAGGCCAAGGTGCGCAAGCTGCAACCACCGGTCAGCCTGGAGGAGCTGCTGATGTCCATGGCCGAGGTGATGCGCCGGGGCGACCTGTTCGAAAGCCACCAGGTCAGCCGCGAGGCATTGTCGACCCGCGAGCGCATGAGCGACGTGCTCGAGCGCCTCAAGGGCGGCGGCTTCGTCCCCTTCGCCGAGCTGTTCACCGCCGATGAGGGCAAGCTGGGCGTGGTGGTGACGTTCATGGCGATTCTCGAGCTGGTCAAGGAATCGCTGATCGAACTGGTGCAGAATGAGCCCTTCGCCCCGATCCATGTCCGCGCCCGGGCAGAGTGACGCAACGAGTAGTCGATACCCATGAACCTGAATGAACCCCGCGAACTGGCGTCGCTCATCGAGGCTTTCCTGCTGGCCTCGGGCAAGCCACAATCGCTCGAGCGCCTGTACGAGCTGTTCGAGGAGCCTGAGCGCCCCGAGCCCAAGGTCTTCAAGAAGGCCTTGGAGGTACTGGGCAAGTCCTGCGCTGGCCGTGCCTTCGAGCTCAAGGAAGTCGCCACCGGCTACCGCCTGCAGATCCGCGAGCTGTACGCGCCCTGGGTCGGCCGCCTGTGGGAAGAGCGCCCGCAGCGTTACTCGCGCGCCCTGCTCGAGACCATGGCGCTGATCGCCTACCGCCAGCCGGTCACCCGTGGCGAGATCGAGGATGTGCGCGGCGTGGCGGTCAACAGCAACATCATCAAGACATTGATGGAGCGCGAGTGGATTCGAGTCGTCGGCTACCGGGAAGTCCCGGGAAGGCCGGCGATGTTCGCCACCACCAAGGCATTCCTCGACCACTTCAACCTAAAGAGCCTTGAAGAGTTGCCGGCCCTGGCCGAGCTGCGGGACCTGGAGCCGGCGCCCTTGCTCGATGACGACGATGCGCCCGTGCCCTTGCATCTGCAGGCGCTGGCCGATGCCAGCCTGGAGGAGGGCGGCGAAGGCGGGCATGCGCGTGAAGAGACCAGCTTCCATACGTTGCTGCTGGAGCTCGACGCCATGGAAGAAGGCCTGAAGACCGACTTCGATGACATGCGCGAAGAGGTCGAGCACGACAGCCTGCGAGAATGACGCGCGGCGCAGGGACGGCCGTGCATTCGACCGTTGGGCGCAAACCCCTGGCGGTGCGCCCGAACACCCCGTGTGCCGCGTGCGTGCGGCGGATCTTCAGCGTATGATGCGCGGCCTTCTGGCGCATTCGTCGCCAGGAAACAGATCCGATTCCTACACCGGGAGGTGCCCAGATGACTGACAAAGACCTGCAAGAACCCCAGACCCCGCCGCCCGCTGGCGAAAAACTGCAAAAAGTCCTCGCCCGCATTGGCGTGGGATCGCGCCGTGACGTCGAGGCCTGGATCAGCCAGGGCCGCATCAAGGTCAACGGGGTTGCCGCCTCGCTTGGCCAGCGCGTCGACATGCACGATGCCATCGCCGTCGACGGCAAGCTGATCAAGCGCGAAGAGTCCGCCGAGACCGTGCGCCGCGTGATCATGTACAACAAGCCCGATGGCGAGATCTGCACCCGTGACGACCCGGAAGGCCGCCAGACCGTGTTCGATCGCCTGCCGCGTCCGAAGGAAGGCCGCTGGATCAACATTGGCCGTCTCGACATCAACACCACCGGCCTGTTGATGTTCACCACCGACGGCGAGCTGGCCAACCGCCTGATGCACCCGTCCTACGAGATGGACCGCGAGTATGCCGTGCGCGTGCGCGGTGAAGTGGACGAGGACATGATCACCCGCCTGAAGAACGGCGTGATGCTCGAAGACGGCCCGGCGCGTTTCACCGACATCCAGGAAGCCCCGGGTGGCGAAGGCTTCAACCATTGGTACCACTGCGTGGTGATGGAAGGCCGCAACCGCGAAGTCCGCCGCCTGTGGGAATCCCAGGGCCTGGTGGTCAGCCGCCTGAAACGCGTGCGTTTCGGCCCGGTGTTCCTCAACTCCGACTTGCCAATGGGGCGCTGGCGCGAAATGAGCCAGGGCGAGATCGATATCCTGGCGGCTGAAGTCGGCCTCAAGCCGGTGGCCTTGCCGTCGTTGAACCTCAAGTCCAAGGACAAGCTCGAGCGCCTGCAGCGCAAGTCGACCCGCCCGATGGGCCGTAGCGAGCGTGTGCGCAGCCTGCGTCCTGCTGCCGAGGGCAGCGACGAGCGTCCAGTGCGCCAGCCCCGCGAGGAAGCCCCGCGCAAGGGTAATCGGGGCAGCGCCGTGGCCGAGCGTCCGAGCGACATGAAGAAGCGCCCGGGCAAGCCGACTCCTGGCGGCAAGCCAGCAGGCAAGCCGGCAGGTGGTGGCCGGCAGCCAAGCGGCGGTCGCGGCAAGCCGCGCCCTTGAGGTGACGAGCCGGTAAGCCGCGAAGGCATTACCGGCCCAATCGCGGGCAAGCCCGTTCCCGATGGGGGCGGACTTGCCCGCGATCAGCTTTACCTCAATCCCCCGTCAAACTCCTGAACCATCCCGTAAATTTTTCGTGACAGATATGGCGGCTTTTCCCGCTGTCGTGTGCGATTAATCCACAACTGTAAACAGAACTTTCCGCACTAGCGCCTTCAGCGATCCCCCCATCCCCCACGCCTACCTTGCCTGTCCCCCGCATCTCCGGTGTCATAGCCCCGATAACAAGAATCGGAGGCGCAATGTACGCCATTCATTCCCCCAGGCAGTGCCTCTTCCCCGGGACCGGTGCGTTTGGTCGTCAGACAAATACGCAACGCGTTGACTCCTGCGCGTCTACAGGGGTATACAATGCGCCGCGTTTTATCTGTGACCCTAATGCGTACCGCGCACTCTTGCTGACTCCCGGTTGATTCGCCACGCGTTCGCGCCTGGCCGAGCCCCACACGTCCGAGAATCCAAGGTCATCATGCCTTGCTCATTCCGCTGCGCCACGATCGCAGTGGGTCCGATCCCGTCACAGATAAAAACAAGCAGGTGACTCCGTTCATGAGTGGACAAAACACGCAGTCAGGCGAGCTCAAGCGCGGCCTGAAGAACCGACATATCCAGTTGATCGCCCTGGGTGGGGCTATCGGCACCGGGCTGTTCCTGGGCTCGGCCGGGGTGATGAAGTCCGCCGGCCCCTCGATGATCCTGGGGTATGCCGTCTGCGGCTTCATCGCCTTCATGATCATGCGCCAGCTCGGCGAGATGATCGTCGAAGAACCGGTTGCCGGCTCCTTCAGCCACTTCGCGCACAAGTACTGGGGCGGGTTCGCGGGCTTCCTGTCCGGCTGGAACTGCTGGGTACTCTACATTCTGGTTGGCATGTCGGAATTGTCGGCAGTCGGCAAGTACGTGCACTACTGGTGGCCAGAGATCCCGAGCTGGGTCACGGCGGCTGCTTTCTTCCTGCTGATCAACGGCATCAACCTGATGAACGTCAAGGTGTTCGGCGAGGCCGAGTTCTGGTTCGCGATCATCAAGGTCGTCGCCATCGTCGGCATGATCGCCCTGGGCAGCTACCTGCTGGCCAGCGGCAGCGGCGGCCCTGACGCTGCGGTCAGCAACCTGTGGGAGCACGGCGGGTTCTTCCCCAACGGCGTCAGCGGGCTGGTCATGGCCCTGGCAATCATCATGTTCTCCTTTGGTGGCCTCGAGATGCTCGGCTTTACCGCCGCGGAGGCCGACAAGCCCAGGACGGTGATCCCCAAGGCGATCAACCAGGTCATCTACCGGATCCTGATCTTCTACATCGGTGCCCTGGTGGTGCTGCTGTCGCTGACCCCGTGGGATGCCCTGGTCGCCAGCATCGATGCCTCGGGCGGCAGCTATGGCAGCAGCCCGTTCGTCCAGGTCTTCTCGCTGCTAGGCAGTGACGTGGCCGCCCACCTGCTGAACTTCGTGGTCCTGACCGCAGCGCTGTCGGTGTACAACAGCGGCACCTACTGCAATGCCCGCATGCTCTACGGCATGGCCGAGCAGGGCGATGCCCCGGCAAGCCTGGCCAGGATCGACAAGCGCGGCGTGCCGGTGCGTTCGATCCTGGCATCGGCCGTGGTGACCCTGGTCGCGGTGCTGCTCAACTACTTCATGCCCCAGCACGCGCTGGAGCTGCTGATGTCGCTGGTGGTCGCGGCCCTGGTGATCAACTGGGCGATGATCAGCTACTCGCACCTCAAG
>JAQZAY010000094.1 GCA_029239415.1 Pseudomonas sp.
AAGCTTTCAGGGTGTTGAGATCTTTGTAGTCGATCTCTTTCACGTCTTCAGCAGTGAAGCGGCAGAATTTACGACGACGGAAGAAACGTGCCATGTAATAGGCTCCTCAAAAGGTCCGTGGATTACTCGTCAGCGTTATCGCTGTTGTCGCTGTCATTGCTGTCGTCGCCATCGGCGCTTTCAGCATGCTCAGGACGGTCGCGACGCTCACGGCGCTCACTGCGGTTTTCTTCAGCCTTGAGCATCTCGGACTGGCCGGTGACGGCTTCGTCGCGACGGATGACCAGGTTACGGATCACGGCATCGTTGTAGCGGAAGTTGTCTTCCAGCTCGGACAGAGCCTTGCCGGTGCACTCAACGTTCAGCATCACGTAGTGAGCCTTGTGAACATTGTTGATGGCGTAGGCCAGTTGACGACGACCCCAATCTTCGAGACGGTGGATCTTGCCGCCGTCTTCTTCGATCAGCTTGGTGTAACGCTCAACCATGCCGCCGACTTGCTCGCTCTGGTCCGGGTGGACCAGAAAGATGATTTCGTAATGACGCATGAATGCTCCTTACGGGTTAGTAGCCTGCCAGAATCCTGGTCAGACAAGGAGTGAATGACACTGTATGTCTTGCCGCGTGAAGAGGCACATGCGCGCCTGCCCGGTATGGCAAGGGGCGCAATTGTAGAGAAGGCGGGACGGACAAGCAAGGCGATTGGCGATTATTTGAACAGCTCTTTGCAGGAGCGGCGGTTCGGCCGCCCGACTTGCCCGCTCCTGCAAAGAAGGATTGCCTCAGGGCTTGGCCTGGCGCTGGCGCACCACTTCGAACAGGCACACCCCGGTGGCGACCGAGACGTTCAGGCTGCTCACGCTGCCGCCCATCGGCAGCTTGACCAGGAAGTCGCAGTGCTCGCGGGTCAGGCGGCGCATGCCCTTGCCTTCGGCGCCCATGACCAGCACGGTCGGCCCGGTCATGTCCTGCTGGTAGATCTGCTGCTCGGCCTCACCAGCGGTACCCACGACCCACAGCCCTTTGTGCTGCAGCTTCTCGAGGGTGCGTGCCAGGTTGGTCACCGCTACCAGGGGCATGACCTCGGCCGCACCGCAGGCGACCTTGCGCACCACGGGCGTCAGGCTGGCCGACTTGTCCTTGGGGATGACCACCGCAGTGGCACCCGCCGCATCGGCGGTGCGCAGGCAGGCGCCAAGGTTGTGCGGGTCGGTGACGCCATCGAGCACCAGGATCAGCGGCGGACGCTCACTGCGATCGATCAGCTCGTCGAGCATCGCCTCGTTCCACACCTGGCTCGGGCTGACCTCGGCGACCACGCCCTGGTGCACGCCTTCGACCCAGGCATCGAGCTCGCGGCGCTCGGCCTGGCCAACCGGAATGCGGTGCTGGGCCGCCAGCTCCACCAGTGACTGGACGCGCGGCTCGCTGCGCCCCTCGGACAGCCAGATCTGCTTGACCCGCTTGGGATGGTGATGCAGCAATGCCTGCACCGCGTGCACGCCGTAGATCTTTTCCAGCTGACTCATGACTTGCTCTTGCCTTTGCGTGCGGTACCGGCCCCCGCTTTAGGCGGCCCCTTGCGGTGCTTGGTCGGCTTGCCGGTGGACTTGCCGCTGGATTTTTCCGACTTGCCGCTGGCACTGCCAGTGCGAGCATCGCTCATCAGCGCCTTCTTCATCTCACGACTCTTGCGCACCTCGGCGTTGCGCTCCACCGCCTGGGACGGGAAGTAGGCCTCTGCGGCCTCGCCCTTCTTGCCACGACGGGCCGGCTCGGTCTTGGCCACCGGGGCCGAGAACTCGGGCTTGGACTCGGTGCGGGACTCGGCCCTGGACTGTGCCTTGGATGGATTGCCGGAGCGGGACGTGTCCGCGCCTGGCTTCGACGCCGGCGCATCACCCGAAGTGCGGCGCTTGCGGCCAATCGGCGCATTGAGGGTGCTTTCGGCCACCTCGAAGTCGATCTTGCGTTCGTCCAGGTTGACGCGCATCACCTTGACCTCGACCGTGTCGCCCAGGCGGAAGCTGCGACCGCTGCGCTCGCCAGCCAGGCGATGGTGGATCGGGTCGAAGTGGTAGTAGTCGCCCGGCAGCGCGCTGACGTGCACCAGGCCTTCGACGTAGATGTCGGTCAGCTCGACGAACAGGCCGAAGCCGGTCACCGCGGTGATCACCCCCGGGAAGGTCTCGCCCACGCGGTCCTTCATGTACTCGCACTTGAGCCAGTTGACCACGTCGCGGGTGGCCTCGTCGGCGCGCCGCTCGCTCATGGAGCACTGCTCGCCCAGTTGCTCGAGGGTGTTCTCGTCGTAAGGGTAGATGCGTGCCTTGGGGATGGCCATCGCGCCGGCACGCTTGACGTGCGGGGTTTCCTGGCGCGAGCGGATGACGCTGCGGATCGCGCGGTGCACCAGCAGGTCCGGGTAGCGGCGGATCGGCGAGGTGAAGTGGGTGTAGGCCTCGTAGTTCAGGCCGAAGTGGCCGTTGTTCTCGACGCTGTACGTGGGTGTAGGCCTCGTAGTTCAGGCCGAAGTGGCCGTTGTTCTCGACGCTGTACACCGCCTGGCTCAAGGAGCGCAGCATGACGGTCTGGATCAGGTGGAAATCCGGGCGGTCGGCGATCTGCGACAGCAGGGCCTGGTAGTCCTTCGGCGAGGGATCCTTGCCCTTGTGCAGCGACAGGCCGAGCTCGCCCAGGAAAGCGCGCAGCTTTTCCAGGCGCTCCGGCGGCGGGCCGTCGTGCACCCGGTACAGGGCCGGGATCTCGTGCTTCTTGAGGAACTCGGCGGTGGCCACGTTGGCCGCCAGCATGCACTCCTCGATCAGCTTGTGGGCATCGTTGCGCACGGTCGGGCGGATTTCCGCGATCTTGCGCTCGGAACCGAAGATGATGCGGGTTTCCTGGGTCTCGAAGTCGATCGCGCCACGGCTGTGGCGGGCGTCCAGGAGGACCTTGTAGATCGAGTACAGGCTCTTGAGGTGCGGCAGTACTTCTTCGTACTGGATCCGCAGCGCGCGGCCTTCACGTGTGCGCGAATGCTCGAGCATGCTGCTGACCTTGTTGTAGGTCAGGCGCGCATGGGAGTGGATCACCGCCTCGTAGAACTGGTAGTCGACCATCTGGCCGGACTTGTTCATGGTCATCTCGCAGACCATGGCCAGGCGATCGACATGCGGGTTCAGCGAGCACAGGCCGTTGGACAGCTCCTCGGGCAGCATCGGCACGACGCGCTCGGGGAAGTACACCGAGTTGCCGCGCACCTGGGCTTCGTTGTCCAGGGCCGAGCCCAGGCGGACATAGCTGGAAACGTCGGCGATCGCCACGTAGAGGCGCCAGCCGCCGGAGAACATGCGCAACTTGCCGAGCGGTTCGCAATAGACCGCGTCGTCGAAGTCACGAGCGTCTTCACCGTCGATGGTGACGAACGGCAGGTGACGCAGGTCGACGCGCTTTTCCTTGTCCTTGTCCTCGACTTCGGAGCGGAACTTGCGCGCCTCCTTGATCACGGCTTCAGGCCAGACGTGCGGGATATCGTAGCTGCGCAGCGCAACGTCGATCTCCATGCCCGGCGCCATGTAGTTGCCGATCACCTCGACCACATCGCCCTGGGGCTGGAAGCGCGGGGTTGGCCAGTGGGTGATCTTCACCTCGACGAACTGGCCGATCTTCGCACCGCCATTACGCCCGGCGGTCACCAGCACTTCCTGCTGGATCTTCGGGTTGTCTGGCGTCACGAAACCGATGCCGCCTTCTTCGTAGTAGCGGCCGACCACGCTTTCGTGGCCGCGGGAGATGACCTCGACGATGACCCCTTCGCGGCGGCCACGGCGGTCGACGCCGCCTACCCTTGCCAGGGCGCGGTCGCCATCGAACACCAGGCGCATCTGCGCCGGGCTGAGGAACAGGTCTTCGCTGCGGTCATCGGGAATCAGGAAGCCGAAGCCATCGCGGTGGCCCGAGACGCGACCGAGGATCAAGTCCAGCTTGTCTACCGGGGCATAAGTGCCGCGCCGGGTATAGATCAGCTGGCCATCACGCTCCATGGCGCGCAGACGCCGACGCAGGGCTTCGATCTGGTCTTCGGTGGTCAGGCCGAACTCCGCCACCAGCTGCTCTCGCGCGGCTGGTTCACCGCGGTCGGAGAGTTGTTGCAGGATCAGCTCACGGCTGGGGATGGGGTTGTCGTATTTTTCCGCTTCACGTGCGGCCTCGGGATCGAGGGATTGCCAATCGGCCATCAGTAGGGGTTCACCTTGGTCTATATAAGGGATAGTTTGGCATAGGCGTATTGAAACCGGAAATGTCAGACTTGGACAGCCCCGCCAAAGGGTCCGCGAAGCGCCTGAACGCACGTGGAATCAACAACTTGAAATTTTGAATATTTTTTTCGCCTCGGGGCTTTACAGCCTCCAGGGCCATCCGTATAGTGCGCACCACGACGACGGACACCGTCGTTATAGTTGAAAAGCGGACCGATGTGAACCATCGAGTTAGCATTCAGCGAAGCCCAGGTGGTGAAATTGGTAGACACGCCAGCTTCAGGTGCTGGTGACCTTACGGTCGTGGAAGTTCGAGTCTTCTCCTGGGCACCAATTTCAAGTTTCAGATAGAGCCTATCTGGAATTTACGCAACACGCTACAACGCTTCATGCTTCACTGCTTCAACTTGCCCAGATGGTGAAATTGGTAGACACGCCAGCTTCAGGTGCTGGTGACCTTACGGTCGTGGAAGTTCGAGTCTTCTTCTGGGCACCATCTTCAAGAAAACCCGCTAGCTTGCTAGCGGGTTTTTTCTTGCCTGCGATTTGCCCTCCCCTCCAGCCTCGGCTGGCCGCCAAGCTGCCGATGAATCTTTCGCCATACGCGCACTTGAGAAACAATATCGTTTATCATTGTTTCCAAATATGTAGCCGTAAGCGAGGAAGTATCCGCATGACGATCCGCCCGAAACCGCTGATGCGCACCCTGGCCGCCGCCGTACTCGGCCTGGTGCTTGGCGCGCCGGCTGCCATGGCTGGCGACCCAGTATCCCTGACCCTGTACAACGGCCAGCACAAGGAAATCGGTGAGGCCATTGCCAAGGCATACGAGGCCAAGACCGGCATCCATATCAATATACGCAAAGGCAGCAGCAACCAGCTGGCCAGCCAGATCATCGAGGAAGGCGACCGCTCGCCGGCCGATGTGATCTACACCGAGGAATCCCCGCCGCTGAACAACCTGGGCGAACTGGGCCTGCTGGCGAAGATCGACGACGCCACCCTGCAGATGCTGCCCAAGGAATACGTTGCCGCCAACGGCAGTTGGATGGGCGTCACCGCGCGCACTCGCGTGGTGGTGTTCAACCCCAAGCAGATCGACGAGAAGGACCTGCCGCAATCGGTGATGGACTTCGCCAACCCCGAGTGGGATGGCCGTGTCGGCTTCGTCCCGACCAGCGGCGCGTTCCAGGAGCAGGCCGTGGCCATCCTGAAGCTGCACGGGCGCGATGCCGCCGAAGAGTGGCTGACTGGCCTCAAGGCCTTCGGCAAGACCTACACCAACAACATGGTCGCCCTGAAGGCTGTGGAAAACGGTGAGGTCGCCGCGGTGCTGGTCAACAACTACTACTGGTATGCCCTCAAGCGCGAGCGCGGGCAACTGGACTCCAAGCTGTACTACCTGGCCGATGGCGATGCCGGGGGCCTGGTGACCATTTCCGGCGCCGCCGCGGTCAAGGCCAGCAAGCATCCCAAGGAAGCCCAGGCCTTGCTCAACTGGATGGCCAGCGAAGAGGGCCAGCGCGTGATCACCCAGACCACCGCCGAGTACCCGCTGCACAAGGGCATGGTGTCGGACCAGGGCCTGAAGCCGTTCGAGGAGCTGCGCCCGCCGCAGATCACCCCGGCCGATCTTGGCAACGCCGAGGAAGCCCTGGAGCTTGAACGCGAAGTCGGCCTGCTCTGATGAGTGCCGCCCTGCCCGCGCCTGCCCTGCTACGCTTCGTGCCTCGCCGCAAGCGCCCGTCGATCTGGGTGGTGCTGCCAGTGCTGTTCCTGGTGGCCATGAGCTTGTTGCCGCTGCTGTATGTCGGCCTCAAGACCTGGGAGGCCGGCTGGCAGCAAGCACTGCACCTGCTCTGGCGCCCCTTCGTCTGGGGGCTGATGCGCAATACCCTGATGCTGGTTGCCGGGGTCACGGCGGCGTGCCTGGTCGTTGGCCTGGCACTGGCCTGGCTGCTCGAGCGCAGCGACCTGCGCGGTCGACGCTACTGGGGGGTGATCCTGTGCCTGCCATTTGCCGTACCGTCGTTCGTCGCCAGCTTTACCTGGGTATCGCTGAGCCCGAAGTTCGAGGGTCTTGGCGGGGCGATCCTGGTCATGGCGCTATCGAAATACCCGCTGGTGTTCCTGCCGGTGGCGGCCACCCTGCGCAATCTTGACACCTCGCTGGAGGAATCGGCGCGCACCCTGGGCTGTAGCCGCTGGGGGGTGTTCATCAAGATCACCCTGCCGCTGCTATGGCCCTCGATGCTGGGCGGCGCCCTGCTGATTGCCCTGCACATGCTGGTGGAGTTTGGCGCGCTGTCGATCCTTGGCCTGCAGACGTTCACCACTGCGATCTACCAGCAGTTCGAGCTCGAGTTCAGCAATGCCAACGCAGCGATGCTCTCGGCCGTGCTCCTGGCGATGTGCCTGGTGATGCTGTGGCTGGAGCTGCGCGTGCGTGGCAAGGCCCGTCATGTGCGCATCGGCCAGGGCGTCGCACGGCGTGCAGCACCGGTACGCCTGCGCGGCTGGACGGCGCCGGGGCAGCTATTCTGCCTGGGGCTGGCAGTGCTGGGCAGCGGCATCCCGCTGGCCATGCTCGGCTACTGGCTGAGCGTGGGCTCGTCGGCCGCCTTCCCGGTGACCGATATCAGCCGGGCATTGTTGTCGTCGCTGTCGATGTCACTGGGTGGCGCGACCTTCGCGCTGTTGCTGGCACTGCCGATCAGCTTCCTGGTGGTGCGCTACAAAGGCCGCCTGGCGATCTGGGCAGAACGCCTGCCATACCTGCTGCACGCGCTGCCGGGCCTGGTGATCGCGCTGACCCTGGTGTACTTCGCCTTGCACTACGTGCCGGCGCTGTACCAGACCACCGGGTTGCTGCTGCTGGCGTATGCCCTGCTGTTCCTGCCCCTGGCCCAGGCGCCGGTACGCACAGCACTGAACAAGGCTTCGCCAACGCTGGAAGAGGCAGCTCGAACGCTGGGTTCCACGTCGTTCGGCGCGTTTTGCCGGGTGACCCTGCCGATCATCTTCCCGGCGCTGGCGGCAGCGTTCGCGCTGGTGTTCCTCGATGCCATGAAGGAGCTGACGGCCACCCTGCTGCTCAGCCCGACGGGGATGACGACGCTGGCGACCGAAGTGTGGGCGCATACCGCCAACGTCGAGTTCGCGGCGGCGGCGCCGTATGCGGCATTGCTGATCGTGGTGTCGGGGCTGCCGGTTTATCTGCTGACGACGCGGATGTATCTGAACAGGGCTTAGCCTGTTCGAACCCCTTCGCTGGATTGCCAGCGAAGGGGCCAGTATTGACACCCATCAGGCCCTGAACTGCCCCAGGCTCGCCTTCAACTGCCCCGCCAGGTCATCCAGCACCTTGCTGCTGGCCGTGGTCTGCATTACCACCTCCGCCGCCCGCTCGGCCTGGACATGGATAGTCTCCACCCTCCCCCGCACCGCCTGCGCGCCGCTGGCCTGCTGCTCGGCCGCCCGTGTCGCCAGACCGATCGCGGCATGCACCTGCTCCACCGACGCCTGTACCGACTGTTGCACGCGGGCATTGTCACGCAGTACCAGCAGCCCTTCATTGGCCTGGCGGCCCGCCTGGCTGATCGCGGCGACCGCCTCCCTGGCGCCTTGCTGCAACGCGCCGATATGCGCCTTGATATCCCCGGTCGAGCTCTGGGTCTTGCTGGCCAGGGCCCGTACCTCGTCGGCCACCACCGCGAAGCCGCGCCCGGTCTCGCCAGCGCGCGCAGCCTCGATGGCCGCATTGAGCGCCAGCAGGTTGGTCTGTTCGGCAATCCCATGGATAACCGTCAACACAACCTCGATCTGCTCGCTCTGCAGGGCCAGGCGCTCGATCACCTGCGAACCGGTGTGCACTTGCCCGGCAAGGCTCTCGATCAGGCAGGTCAGCTGAGTGGAAGTGCGGCTGTTCTCGTCGGTGGCCTGGCGGATGTCGACCACCTGCTGCAGGGCTGCCTGCATGGCATGGCTTTCGTTCTGTGCTTGCTCGGCCATGATAGAGAGGTCGCGCAGGCTGGCCGCCACTTCATCACGCTGCAGCGCAGCGGCGGCATCGGCACCGGCACTGCGCTGCGCCATGCTGTCGATCTCGACACCCGTGCGCTGGGCCACATCGCCGGCTTCCCGGACGATGGGCTGCAGCTTGTCGACAAAGCGGTTGACCGCAGCGGCCATGTCGCCGATCTCATCGCGGCTGTCCAGGGCCACCCGCCGGGTAAGATCGCCTTCACCAGCGGCCAGGTCATCGAGCGCTGCGATCAACAGGCGCAACTTGCTCAGCACCCGACGACCCAGCACGACCGCCACCAGCAGCAGGACGCCCAGACCTACCACCGCCAGGCCAAGGCCGATCCGCCAACGCAGCTCCGACGCCGCCTCGCGCACGCTCTGCGCAGTATTGGCCTGCATCGCGGCAGCGCTGGACTGCGCCGTCTCCAGCCGAGCCCGCAGCGCCTTGCCGCTGTCGGCGGCGGCACCGACAAGACTGTCTCCCACCAATTGGTCACCACTGGCGATCAGCGCCGAAAACCGCTGGTCGAGAGCGTCGAGCTGCTGGTCTACCGCAGCGGTAGACACGCCCATCAGCACCTTGCCGATCTGCGTGCCGTTGGGACTGATCGGGGCCTCGATGAAGTAAACAGAGGGATCGTTGCGCGCGGCATCCAGCACCTTGTCCAGGGCGCGCTCGCCCTGGCCCTTGGAGATCAGGGCCTGGTTGATCGGGTTCTGCCGGTTCAGGTAGCGGGTCAGGTGCTGGCCCTGGGCGTCGTCGTAGACCACGAACAGCACATTGGGATTGCGCTGCGCGCGCCGGGCGAACTCCGAGAGCGTGGGCACGTCGTTGTCCCACATGGCCCGCGGGGCAACCGAGGCCAGCAGTTCGGCCATGTCGTTCGCCGAATCCTTGAGGTTCTTCTCGAGCGACGCGCGCAGTTGCCGCTGCTCGTCTTCCAGGCGCGACGAAAGCCCGCTGTTGAGTCGTTGACGGGTACTGGCCGACAAGCTGTCCAGGCCTGAACGGACCTCCTGCCCCGCCTGCTCCAGATCGTCGGACAATTTACGGCTATCCACGCCGAGGCGATCGCCCAGATCTGCCTCCAACGCAGTGACCGTGCTCCGAGTCAGCGCAACGGCGACCAGTACCTGCACCAGAAGAGCGATACCCAAGGCCACAAACACAGGCCGCAACAGGCGGCTTCGTAACAATGAAAGAACGGCAGACACGCTGGAACCCTCGTACTACTGGCGCCATTAAATTGATGGCACTCTGGGAGGGTTTCTACAGCAAAGCCTGTGCCGAATCCCCGCGCGCCTCCACAGCGGCAATGCAGGGGCGAAAAAAAGCCGCGCTGACTTTCGCAAGCGCGGCTTTGCATTCAGCCTTCAGTAGGGCGAATCAGGCAAACGGGTGACGCAGCACGATGGTCTCGTTGCGGTCCGGGCCGGTGGAGATGATGTCGATCGGGGCACCGACCAGCTCCTCGACGCGCTTGATGTAAGCGCGGGCGTTGGCTGGCAGCTCTTCGAGCGACTTGGCGCCGACGGTCGAATCAGACCAGCCCGGCAGCTCTTCGTACACCGGCTCCAGGCCGATGTAGCTGTCGGCATCGGTCGGCGCGTCGATGACGGCACCGTTCTCGTTCTTGTAGCCGACGCAGATGCGGATGGTCTCGAGGCCGTCGAGCACGTCCAGCTTGGTCAGGCACAGGCCCGAGATGCTGTTGACATCGATGGCGCGACGCAGGATCACGGCATCGAACCAGCCGCAACGACGAGCACGGCCAGTGGTGGCGCCGAACTCGTGGCCACGCTTGGCCAGGAACGCGCCGGTGTCATCGAACAGTTCGGTAGGGAACGGGCCCGAACCCACGCGCGTGGTATAGGCCTTGGTGATCCCGAGGATGTAGTCGATGTACATCGGGCCAACGCCGGAACCGGTGGCGATGCCGCCGGCGGTGGTGTTCGAGCTGGTGACATACGGGTAGGTGCCGTGGTCGATGTCCAGCAGCGAGCCCTGGGCGCCTTCGAACATGATGTCCTTGCCGGCGCGACGCAGGTTGTGCAGCTCGGCAGTGACGTCCTGCATCATCGGCTTGAGCAGCTCGGCATACTCCATGCACTCGTCCAGGGTCTTCTGGAAGTCGATCGCCGGCTCTTTGTAGTAGTTCACCAGCTGGAAGTTGTGGTAGTCCAGCAGCTCACCCAGCTTGGCGGCGAAGCGCTCACGGTGGAACAGGTCGCCGATACGCAGGCCGCGGCGAGCGACCTTGTCTTCGTAGGCCGGGCCGATACCGCGACCGGTGGTGCCGATCTTCAGCTCGCCACGGGCTTTTTCACGAGCCTGGTCGAGGGCCACGTGGTAGGACAGGATCAGCGGGCAGGATGGGCTGATGCGCAGGCGCTCGCGCACCGGTACGCCCTTCTCTTCCAGCTTGACGATCTCGCGCAGCAGCGCGTCGGGTGCAACCACCACGCCGTTGCCGATCAGGCACTGCACGCCTTCACGCAGGATGCCCGAGGGAATCAGGTGCAGCACGGTCTTCTCGCCGTCGATGACCAGGGTGTGGCCAGCGTTGTGGCCACCTTGGTAACGCACTACGGCGGCAGCATGTTCGGTCAGCAGATCGACGATCTTGCCTTTGCCCTCATCACCCCATTGGGTGCCCAGGACCACGACATTCTTACCCATAACACTTGTCCTCATTCACGCAATCTTGGGTGCCGGCGACTGCCGGCGGAAAAACTCACTGGGTCAGCGGCAGAACCTGCCAGCGCCCGTCTTGCTGAATCAATTGCCGATCACAATCCGCCTCGAGAGCAGCACTCAGCGGTTGCCCAGGCAAGGCCTGGACCACGCGCTGGCCCTCGTTGCGCAACTGGCAGACCAACTGCCAGAGGGCCGCATCGCTGCTGTCGGGAATCCAGATCCCGCCAGAAGGCAACACGACCTCCGCTCGCCCCAGTGTGACCAGGGTCTTCAAATCCGTGGAGAAACCGGTGGCCGGACGCGCCCGGCCAAAGTCGGCGCCGATGTCGTCGTAGCGACCGCCCTGGGCGATCGATTGACCGACGCCGGGCACGAACACCGCGAACACGACGCCAGTGTGATAGTTGTAGCCGCGCAGTTCGCCCAGGTCGAAATACAGCGGCAGGTCCGGATAACGCGCCGCCAGGCGGTCGGCGATCGCCAGCAGGTCATCCAGCGCGGCCAGCACGCTGGCCGGGGCACGGCCGAGGCGCACGCGAGCCTGGGCGAGCACTTCACGGCCGCCGCACAGGTCGCTCAGGGCGCGCAACATGTTGCCCATGTCTTTTGGCAGGTCAGCGGTGAGCGCCTCTACCTCGTCGCGGGCCTTGCGCTGCAAGGCATCGAAGAGCTGCTGCTCGACCGCGCCGGACAAACCGGCCGCGCGGGCCAGGCCACGGTAGATCCCGACATGGCCAAGGTCCATGTGCACATCGGGCACGTCGGCCAGCTGCAGCATGGCGAGCATCAGGCTGATCACCTCGACGTCGCTGACCGGGCTGGCATCGCCGTACAGTTCGGCGCCAAGCTGGATCGGGCTGCGCGAGGTCGACAGGGCACGCGGCTGGGCGTGCAGCACGCTGCCGGCGTAGCACAGGCGGCTCGGGCCTTCGCGGCGCAGGGTGTGCGCGTCGATGCGCGCGACCTGCGGCGTGAAATCGGCGCGAAAGCCCATCAGGCGGCCGGATTGCGGGTCGACGACCTTGAAGGTCCGCAGGTCCAGGTCCTGGCCGGCACCGGTCAGCAGCGATTCCAGGTACTCGATATGCGGAGTGACGACCAGTTCGTAGCCCCAACTCTGGAACAGGTCCAACACCTGGCGGCGCGCGAGCTCGATGCGCGCGGCCTCAGGTGGCAGTACTTCCTCGATGCCATCTGGCAAGAGCCAGCGGTCTACCGTTGCCATTACGCCATTTCCCCTTTGGTCCGGGCGGCCTGCCCGCGGGCTAGCCTTGAGTGAAACAGGTATGGGCAGACAGCAACAGGCAGCACCGATCCCAGCGCCGCCGCCGTGCCAACACCCTCTAATCCTTTGAACAGCCAGCGTTGCGGCCGTGTTGTGGCCGATCAACCTTGCAGACGCAAAAAAGCCGGGAATTTCCCGGCTGCCGAATCATACACCCGTTTTCGGACAGAAATCACCCCACCAGGCTTTTTAGCCGCCCGGCGGGGTGTCTGTTCAGGGCTTGCTCTTGTCCAGGAAGCGGAAGAACTCGTTCTTCGGATCCAGGACCAGCACGTCGCTCTTGCTCGAGAAGCTTTCGCGGTAAGCCTGCAGGCTACGATAGAAGGCGTAGAAATCAGGATCCTGATTGTACGCCGCCGCGTAGATGGCGGCCGCCTGAGCGTCACCGTCACCGCGGGTCTCTTCCGATTCGCGATAGGCCTCGGCTACCAGAACACGGCGCTGACGGTCGGCATCGGCACGGATACCCTCCGCCAGCTCGTTACCCTTGGCACGGTGCTCGCGGGCTTCACGCTCACGCTCGGTGCTCATGCGATCGAACACGCTGCGGTTCACTTCCTTCGGCAGGTCGATGGCCTTGACGCGAACGTCGATGACCTCGATACCCAGCTCCTTGTCGGCCATGCGGTTGAGCGAAGCGGTGATGTCAGCCATCAGCGCGTCACGTTCACCGGAGACCACCTCGTGCAGGGTGCGCTTGCCGAACTGGTCACGCAGGCCGCTTTCCAGACGACGCGACAGGCGCTCGTCGGCGATCTGCTTGAGGCCGGAAGTCGCGGTGTAGAACCGCTCGGCATCCTTGACCCGCCACTTGGCGTAGGCATCGACCATGACGGCTTTCTTTTCCAGGGTCAGGAAGCGCTGCGTCGGTGCATCCAGGGTCATCAGGCGGGCGTCGAACTTGCGCACCTGGTTGACATACGGGATCTTCACATGCAGGCCCGGCTGGACATCGGTCTGCACCACGCGACCGAAGCGCAGCATGACCGCACGCTCGGTCTGGGACACGATGTAGAAGCTGTTCCAGGCCACGATGGCCAGCACCACGGCTACGATCAGGGCGATCAGCGATCTATTGCTCATCAGCGGCTCTCCCTAGTGCGCGGCGGCTGTTGTTGCGATTGCAGCTCGGCCGCACGGGCAGCCGCGTCGTTGACCGACGCCGATACACCGCTGCTGACCGGCGCCGCGTTGTTGCGGCTGCCTTCGACCATCTTGTCCAATGGCAGGTAGAGCAGGTTGTTCTGCCCGTCCTTGGTCGCCACCATGACCTTGCTCGAGTTGCTGTATACCTGTTGCATGGTTTCCAGGTACAGGCGCTGGCGGGTAACTTCCGGCGCCTTGCGGTACTCGGTCACCAGCTTGACGAAGCGATCGGCCTCACCCTTGGCGCGGGAGACGACTTCGTCGCGGTAACCGTTGGCGTCCTCGATGATGCGCTGGGCCTGGCCGCGGGCTTCGGGCACCACGCCATTGGCGTAGGACTCGGCCTGGTTGCGGGCACGCTGCTCGTCTTCGCGGGCGCGGATCACGTCGTCGAAGGCTTCCTGCACTTCACGCGGGGCTGCCGCGCTCTGCACGTTGACCTGGGTCACGGTGATACCGGTACGGTAGGTGTCGAGGAAGCGCTGCAGGCGCTCGCGGATATCCACGGCCATCTGCTCGCGCCCTTCGGTCAGCACCTGGTCCATCGAGGTGGAACCCACCACGTGGCGCAGGGCGCTTTCGGTCGCGTGCTGCAGGCTCACCTCAGGCTGGTCGACGTTGAGCACGAAGTCCTGCAGGTTGGTGATCTTGTACTGCACGGTCAGCGGCACCTCGACGATGTTCTCGTCCTCGGTGAGCATCTGGCCCTGCTTGGTGTAG